>NZ_CALIJF010000200.1 GCF_938018035.1 uncultured Campylobacter sp.
AAAAAGCACAAATAAATTTAAAGGAAGCATATGGCTGAGGTGAACGAGAAGGTTCAAAACCACGCAGAGGAAGATTTTGCGACATTGTTAGAGGAGTATGACGCCGGGAAGTCTCGCGACGAGGTTGTCACAGGTAAGGTTATTGCCCTTAAGGACGGCGAGGTTTTCATAGACGTAGGCAGGAAGTCGGAGGGCATTTTGGACGCCGCCGAGGTTAGCGACGAGCAAGGAAACCCGCAGGTTAATGTAGGAGATGACATCAAAGTCGCTATTATCGGAAGCAGAGGCGGTCGCCCGGTCGTATCGTATAAAAAGGCCCTAAAGAAGGAAAAAGTAAAGGCGTTCATTGACTCCTATGATGAAAACGCAGAGAATGTCTATGACGTTAAAATTCTATCGTTTAATAAGGGCGGTTTCGTTTGTGCTAATGCAGACGACGTGGAATTTTTTATGCCGCGCTCGCAAAGTGCGCTTAAAAATCCAAATGGCGCCGTCGGTAAAAATTTCAAGGTAAAGATCATTAAAGTTGATAGAGACGAACAAAGCATCGTAGTATCGCGTAAGAAGCTACTTGATGAGGATCGCAAAGCAAGCAAAGAGGCGATCGAGAAAGTAATCGCTACCGAGGGCATCATCGAAGGCGTCGTCAAAAAGATTACCACCTACGGTATGTTCGTAGACGTAGGCGGCGTGGACGGGCTCGTGCACTACAGCGAAATTTCATACAAAGGTCCTGTAAATCCAAGCTCGCTCTACAAAGAGGGCGATAAGGTCCCGGTTAAAGTTATCAAATACGACAACGATAAAAAGCATCTCTCCCTTTCGATCAAAGAAGCGATGCCAGATCCTTGGAACGAGATCAAAGATAGCCTGGAAGTGGGCGATACTATCCGCGTAAAAGTAAGTAATATCGAGCCTTACGGCGCGTTTGTCGATCTTGGCAACGACATCGAGGGCTTTTTGCATATCAGCGAAATTTCGTGGGATAAAAATATCAAAAATCCGAAAGATTTCATCAGCGAGGGCGAGGAGCTTGACGTCGAAGTCGTAGAGATCAATCCTAGCGAGCGCAGGCTGCGCGTGAGCCTTAAAAATTTACTCACTAAGCCTTTTGACGAGTTCGTTGCTAAGCATAAAGTGGGCGACGTGCTAAAAGGCAGCGTCACTACGATTACAAATTTTGGTGCGTTTGTGAGGATCGACGGCGTAGAGGGACTCTTGCATAACGAGGACGCTTCGTGGGATCGCGGCGAGAAGTGCAAAAATTTATTCAAAGTGGGCGACGAGATCGAGGTTAAGATCATCAAGATCGACAAAGATACTCAAAAAATTTCTCTAAACCACAAAGAGCTCGGCGATAGCCCGATTAGCGAGTTTGCCAAGAGTCACAATCAAGGCGATGTCGTAAAAGGCAAGATCCGCGATATTAAAGAGTTTGGAATTTTTGTCGAGCTTGGAGGCGGTATTGATGCGCTTATTCGCAAGGAAGATCTCGGCAACGTAAGCGTAGATAGCCTAAAAGTGGGCGACGAGATCGAGGCTGCGATCGCCTTCATCGACGAGAAGAAAAATAGAATCCGCCTAAGCGTGCGCAGGCTGGCTCATCAGAAGGAGCGCGAGGCGCTAAACGAGATCAATAGCAACGACGACGAGAAGCAAAGCCTAGGGGATCTGATCAAAGATCAACTAAATAAATAAAACTCTTTCCGCAAGGCATCCCCGCCTTGCGGCCCTACTTCAAAAGGTTAAATTTAATGAAAACTATCATAGTCTGCGACGCAATCCACAAAATCGGTTTTGATCTGCTTAAGCAAGAATCGGACGTTAAGGTAATCGACGCTACGAACGTGCCCAAGAGCGAGTTATACGGAATTTTAGGTGATGCGGATGTTGCGATCACCAGAAGCTCTACGGCGGTGGATGAGAAATTTCTAAATGCCGGCACCAAGCTAAAAGCGATCGTGCGCGCGGGCGTGGGCGTAGATAACTGCGACATCGACGGCTGCTCCAAGCGCGGCATTATTTTGATGAACGTACCTACGGCAAACACCATCGCCGCGGTCGAAATGACCATGTGCCATCTGCTAAATGCGGCGCGCAAATATGTAAATTCCTGCAACGATCTAAAAATTAATAGAATTTGGAAGCGCGAGAAATGGTACGGCACCGAGCTTTATAAAAAGAGCCTCGGCATCATCGGCTTTGGAAATATCGGCTCGCGCGTGGGGGTGCGTGCGCTTGCGTTTGGGATGAACGTCATCGCCTATGATCCCTATATCGAGCCCGAAAAGGCCACGAAGCTCGGGGTAAAATATACGAAAAATTTCGACGAAATTTTATCTTGCGACTTCATCACGATCCATACGCCGAAAAATCAAGAGACGATAAATATGGTAGGCGAGCCGCAAATAGCGAAGATGAAAGACGGCGTACGCCTAATAAACTGCGCTAGAGGAGGGCTGTATAATGAAAAAGCGCTCGCAAACAATCTACGCAGCGGCAAGATCGCGTATCTCGGCATTGATGTTTTCGACAAAGAGCCTGCGACCGATCACGAGCTTTTGGATATCGAAAATTTAAGCGCGACTCCGCATCTTGGAGCAAATACGCTCGAATCGCAAAGCAATATCGCCAGGGAAGCCGCAGAGCAGGCGATCAGCGCCGCGCGCGGCTTAAACTATCCAAACGCTTTAAATTTGCCGCTTAAGCTTGAAGATCTGCCGCGCGGTATCGAGCCGTATATAAATTTGGTCTCGAAAATGGCCTATCTTGCGGCGCAGATCAATAAAGGCCCGATCAAATCGATTCGCATCGAGGGCAGCGGCGAGATGGTGCAGTATCTAAAATCGATGCTCGTTTTTGCAATCGTAGGCGCACTGCACGATTCTTTGGGCGACTCGCTAAATTACGTCAACGCTAAATTTCTTGCGGATGAAAAGGGGATTGAGACGAGCTTCGGCGAGCTTGCAAACAGCGTCTATAAAAGCGAGATCGCGGTAAAAATCATGACCGACGAGGCGATCTCAAACGTCGCGGGCACGGTCTTTGACGGCAGCGAGGAGCGCATCGTAAATATCGGCGGATTTAAGACCGATTTTAAGCCGAAAGGCAAGATGATAATCTTTAAAAACACCGACGTACCGGGCGTTATCAAATCCGTAAGCACGATCCTAGCCGACGAAAACATCAATATCGCGGACTTCCGCTTAGGCAGAGGCGAGGAGGGGGACGCTTTGGCGGTCATTTTGGTCGATTCCGAAGTGCAAAAAAGCACGCTTGATAAGCTGGCGGCGCTTGAAACCTGCCTAATGGTGCGCTACGCGGCGCTTTAATCCTTTTCTGCTTAGGAGGCGGAATTTTAAATTTCGCCTCATCCAATTTCTTTATAATTTAAATTTACAATCCAGCCTATGACGGCGTTTGATGAGGCGATGCAGGAGTGCGAGGCGAGGATTTTGCGAAATTTGACGTAACGTGCAGGCAAGCGCTTGCGATACGTTGCGACATGCGCTAGGCAGATGCGTTTTGGCGCGCGGCTTGTGAAAACGCTGCGCACGCGTCAAATTTAACTCTCGCCCTGAGCTTGCTTTTAAATTTTAAATTTCGTCCTTGCAGAGCTGCTTTTAAATTTCATCATCGCGGGCGCCGCCGATTAAATTCTGTCGCTATGCGAGTTCGGTATCCAAAGCTAAGCGTTGCGGTACAAAATGTAGTTAAATTTTATTTTGGACATGAAGAGCTAAGCAAGAGTCGCTTCTAAGAACTGCCAGAGGGTTAAATTTTATTTATAAGACACGGAGGACATTTTTGCTTCAAATTTATGCGCGACAGGCACTTTCATCTCTAATCGTATCGCACGTTTAAATTTCGGGCAACCGCCGAGCGATTTTATTGCTGATTAAATTTAGGACGGCTGCCGAGAAATTGCGCCGCTGATTAAATTTTACGTTTTGCCAAAATTGTGCTTCGGTGAAAATTCCGCCCGGCCTAAATTTAGTCGATGCAAAATTTCAGCTGTAATGCGTCCTGCTAATTTGTGAGTTTAAGCGTTTCGATTAGGCTTAAAATTTTGCGGATCTGCGTTTGGTATTCGCGCGCGAGCTCTA
>NZ_CALIJF010000201.1 GCF_938018035.1 uncultured Campylobacter sp.
GCTGATTAAAGCCCAGACGGCGGCAAACGACGAAAAGGTGGCTAGTTTAGAAAAATCGCTAGAGGATTTAGGAGCGAAGCTTGGAGCTTTGCAGGAGCAGATCAATAAGTCCGCTCAAGATGGGAGCGTCTCAAAACAAAAAACTTTAGGCAGTGAGGGGATACTATGAATAATCTAAGTGAAATTTTAAAAGGTTCAATAAATGCGCAAAGCGTTACGTTAAGCGGATCTCTAACGCCGGCGCAAGCGCATAACTTCGTAGATGCGATCAAAAACAATAACGGCTTTTTAAGCAAGATCCATACCGAAAAGATGGGCAGGCTCACCAAGGAGCTCGACGCATGGGATGTAGCCAAAGGGATCTTGGTGCGCGTAGCAAGCGGCGAAAAGCCTACCGAGGCACAACGAGCGGCACTCGGGAAGGTAGGTACGAAGCTCGATGCCAAAGGCGTGCAACTATTTGCTAGAATTTTACAAGACGCGCTGGAGGATAATGCCGATAATCCAAATTTCGAGACCGAAACCCTAAACGCTTTTACAAAAGCTTTCGGCAACGATCTTGCCCTGCTCGGTTTCATAGGCGAGAGCGACACCTACGACGGCACTTTCAAGAAGCTGCATAAAGGCTGGATCCAAGTCGCCAAAGACGCTAGCGATACGACGAAGCTAACCTATGCAAGCTCAGATAAGGTATCGGATAGACTAAGTGCGCTCGTAGGCTCCATCAATTCCGATATCTTGGGCGAAAGCGTGGTGCTGATCAACCCCGCCGACGCACAGGCTTACAACAAAGAGCTAAGCGCGCTAAATTCTCCGCTTCACTTGATCCAAGGGGGCGCGGACAAAATTTTAGGCGTACCTTTGGAGATCACTCCGTTAATGCCTAAGGGCGTATATATGGCTACTCCGCTTAAAAATCTCGTGCTGGGAATGGGGCTTGATGTGCGCCGTAACCGCTGGTATGACGCGGAAGAGCGAGCATTAAAATATGTCTTTGATCTTTATACCGATTATGAGATCGTAATCAAAAGGTGGGTCAGCTTGGCGACCGCCGCATAAGGATGCGATATGAAATATCTTGCACTAAAAAACATCTGCGCGGGCGGAAATTTCATCCGTGAGGGTGAATATGTGGAGCTAGAGGGAGAGGTTGCCGCAGAGTATCTAAGCGTGGGCGCGATAGAGCAGGCAGAGTCTTTGGAGCTGGACAAAACCAAAACGGACGAGC
>NZ_CALIJF010000202.1 GCF_938018035.1 uncultured Campylobacter sp.
CAAAAAATTCATTCTCGGCGATAACGAAATCCACGTACTAAAGGACGTAAGCTTAAATATCGAAGCGGGCGAGTTTATATCGATAATCGGGCAATCCGGAAGCGGAAAATCGACGCTGATGAATATAATCGGCTGCATCGATACGCCAAGTAGCGGAAGCCATAAGATCGAAGGTCGCGAGACCGCGAATTTAAGCGGCGACGAGCTTGCGGCACTTAGAAGTAAGAAATTTGGCTTCGTTTTTCAAAAATATAATCTCATCGCCACGATGGACGCGACCGCAAACGTCTCGCTACCTGCGGTTTATGCGGGCGTGGGGGCGAGCGAACGGACGAAACGAGCGGTAGAGCTTTTAAATAAGCTGGAGCTTGGCGATCGCACCAAAAATTTACCGAGCAAACTTAGCGGCGGGCAGCAGCAGCGCGTAAGTATTGCCCGCGCTCTGATAAACGGCGGCGAAGTGATTTTGGCCGACGAGCCCACCGGCGCGCTTGATAGCAAAAGCGGCGAGACGGTGATGCAAATTTTAACGGCACTGCACAAAGAGGGCCACACCATCATCATAGTCACGCATGACGCGCATATTGCGGAATTTGCGGATCGTATCATCGAGATCAAAGACGGCAGAATTTTAAGCGATAAAAGAAAAGCGGAGCGGGTTTTTGAGCGCAAAAAAGAGGAGATTAAAACGAAAAATTCCTTTATATTTTGCAAAGATCAGCTCATCGAAAGCTTTAAAATGTCCATTAGCGCGATATTTTCGCATAAACTAAGATCAATTTTGACGATGCTAGGCATCATCATCGGCATTGCGTCTGTTATCTGCGTAGTAGCTCTCGGTAAGGGTTCGGAGGAGAAAATTTTATCCGAGATCCGTAAAATTGGCACCAATACGATCGATATCTTTCCCGGTAAAAATTTCGGCGACGTGCGTGCGGGCTTCGTGAGCACCCTTACAATAAGCGATTCTAAAGTTTTGGCGCGCCAGCCCTACGTCGATTATGCCACACCAAATGCTTCTGCAAGCGGTACGGCAACATATGCGAATTTAAGCTCCAAGGCTCAACTGCGCGGTGGTGGCGTGAATTCTTTGGCGGTTAATGGCATAGATATAAAAGATGGTAGAAATTTTAGCGACGATGATATTAAAAATTCTGCCTCCGTCGCGATTATCGATCCAAACACTAAAAAAACATTTTTTAAAAATTCCGATCCGATCGGCAAGACGATTTTATTTTCGGGTAAGCCACTTAAGATCATAGGAGTTTCGGGCAAGGACAAGAACGCCTTCGGAAGCAACGAAAATTTAAGAATTTACGCGCCGTACTCAACCGTGATGAATAAAATCACGGGCAATCGAAAAATCAGCTCTATCACCATCAAAATAAAAGACGATGTCAATACTCAAGTGGCCGAAGAGAGCCTAACTCAGCTACTTATCCAAAGACACGGCTCGCGGGATTTTCATACGATGAACGCAGATACTATCAAACAAACAATACAAAGCACTACCGGCACGATGACGATTTTGATCTCATCGATTGCGGTTATCTCGCTCGTCGTCGGCGGCATCGGCGTGATGAATATCATGCTCGTAAGCGTTACCGAGCGCACGCGCGAGATCGGCATCAGAATGGCGATCGGCGCGAAGCAATCCAATATCTTGCAGCAGTTTTTGATAGAGGCGATCTTGCTTTGCTCGCTCGGCGGAGCTTTAGGAATTTTAATCGCTTTGGCGCTTGGATTTGCGTTTAATACCATAAGCCCAGATTTTGCGATGAAATTTACTACCGCACCTTTCGTGATCGCCTTTGCGGCATCGTCCGCGATCGGCATAGTTTTTGGCTATCTGCCGGCAAGAAACGCCAGCAGATTAAATCCGATAGATGCTTTAGCACAAGAATAAACAAGGAGAGAAAATGATAAATTCCAAAGTAATTTTAAGCGGCGTTTTAGCTGTTTTTATCGGCGGTTGTGCCTCAAATCAAAGTGAGGTCGAATTTAAGCCTGTAGAGCATTTCAAGGACGAAAATGCAAGCTATGAAATCGATACGCTGTGGTATAAAAAATATGGCGAATCATACTTAAATAAGCTTGTAGATCAAGCCCTTGCGAATAACTACGATCTAAAAACAGCGGCTTTAAATGTTGAGAGTGCTTATGCAAATTTAGGGCTAAGTAGGGCTGATCTTTTTCCTACGCTAAGTAGCTCGTGGAGTGCGGGCGCTAATCGCGACATAAGCACCGGCTCGAACTGGAACAAAACCTATAGTTCGGGCTTTAACGTAAGCTATGAGCTTGATCTTTTCGGCAAGATCCGCTCGGCGGTAAATGCCGAGGGCTGGAACGCTAAAGCTAGCGAGTTTGATCTCGAAAATACCCGCTTGACGCTTATAAATTCCGTCGTAAGCGGATACTTCGAGATGCTTTATCTAAACGATTCGCTAAAATGGACTAAACAAAATTTAAGCGATTACCGAGAGATCGAAAAAATAATCAAGGCAAAATACGATTACGGCAAGTCCGAGCAGCTAGATTACAGGCAGATTCAAAATTCTATCCTAGGGCTTGAAAACAAGGTCTTAAGCATCCAAAAAAATATCGAGGATAATCATAAATATATGAGAAATCTCATCTCCTCCAGCTTGCAATTTGATGATAACACCGATTCGATAAATTCCATAGAATTCCAAGGCGTTGATCTAAATGTGCCTTACACGGCGCTTGCTAACCGTCCCGACATTAGAGCTGCGATCGCTAGGTTAAATTCCAGTTTTTATGATGAACAGACCGCTAAGTTAAATTTCTTTCCTAGCGTGAATTTGGGCGCAGGGCTTACTAACGGGCAAGGCGTGAGCGCTAACGATAGTTTCAAGCTAAATTTTTTAAGCGGCAACGTAAGCATAAGTCTGCCGTTTTTGGATTATGCGAGGGTTGAAAACCGCCTTAAAATTTCGGAGATCGCTTTTCGCAAAAACGTCGTAAATTATGAACAGACGCTCTCTAACGCTACGAATGAGGTGCTAAATTTATATAGAATTTACCAGATCAATCTGGCTAGCCTTAAAAATTTAAGTGCCGCTTACGATGAAAAGGCGCGTATCGCCGATCTTTACGCTGCGAAATACGAAGCAGGCTCAAGCGAGCTAAAGGATATGCTAGAAGCCCGCACCGACGCCGTAAACGCTAAGATAAACGAGCTAAATCAAAGATATTTGACGCTGCAAAATGAGGCGGCGATCTATCGCGCGATGGCAGGTAAATTTAAACGCAAATGAAAAAGGCTTTGATATTTTGGCTGCTTTGCGGCGCGATATTTGCTGATTGCACGGCACTAAGCGCGCAAGATGACTCAGTAAGCTTTGGTGCCAGCGCTTACGTTGCGAACGATAAACAATCAGAATTTGAGAAAAACCATAATGAAATTATGCTAAATCGTCAAAAAAATGAATTAGATAGGCAAAGCCTGCAAAATAATTTGCAACGTGAATCAAAAGGCGTAGGCGACCACGATGATTTTTCGATGAAAAAACAGCCGATGCAAGACATCAAGGAGCGAAACAATAAAAATGAGAAGGACTTAAAACTGCGCCGTAAAAAGCTGCAAGGCGACGCTTATCGGCGCTAGGGCTGCTTTTGTTTATCGGTTTTTAAGTAAAGTTTCTATAAAATCTCCGCTTTACATTTTCTTAAAGGAACAGTTATGAAAAGAACGTACCAACCCCACAATACCCCTAAAAAGCGTACTCACGGCTTTCGCGTCCGTATGAAAACAAAAAACGGCCGCAGAGTTTTAAGCGCAAGACGCGCTAAAGGCAGAAGAAGATTGGCTGCGTAGGCGAATTTGCTGCGATAAGCGATAGCAGGGTTTTTTCGGAGGTTTATAAAAGTGCGGCAAAGTGGCATTGCGAATGCGCTGTTGTGTATTTTTTGGCTAGCGAGCAGCGTAAATTTAGCGCAGTCGCCAGTAAAAAAATAGGCAATTCAGTTACGCGAAATTACGCTAAAAGACGTTTGCGCGCAGCGTTTTATAATCAAAAAGACGCCATTGTTAGCGGAATTTTTATATTAATCGCAAAAAAGCAGATCATAGATATGAGCTTTGAAGACATCGAGCGAAATTTAAAATGGGCGTTTAAAAAGATCGGCGCAGTAAAATGAAGAGATTTTTTATAGCTGCGATCGGGTTTTATCGAAAATTTATTTCGCCTTTGCTACCGCGCTGTTGCCGTTATTATCCGAGCTGTTCGGAATACGCGCTTTATGAGTTTAAGTTTAACGGCGTCTTTGGCGCGCTCTGCGCTGTAACGGCTAGAATTTTAAGATGCAATCCGCTCTTTAGCGGTGGCATAGATTATCCGATAATCGCGCGAAATTTCAAATTTTGCGTATTTTCTAAAATCCGCAGCAGCAATGCCTCTGTGGATAAATTTAAGCTTTGGTTCATACCATATAAAAAAAATAGATATTACGTCATACGACTAGGAGAAAATAGTGCTAGATAAACTTCCTCAATCAAAGCGCCTTGCTATCGCAATAGCAACTGCGCTCATATTTTTTGTAGCTTACGATCATTTTTATTTATCAAAAATTCGCGCCGCAATGGAGGCAAACGCAACCGCGACGCAAATCGCGCAAAAAAATGCCGCCAAGTCCGCTCCGCAAACTACCGCCGCTGGCGTGAGCGCGCAGGGAGCGAATTTAAATACCACAAATTCCATCTCTGCACCGTTAGTGCGCGTGGTTGGCAAAGAAGCAAATTTCACGATCGACGGGCTCGGTCGCATAAGCTCGTATGTGCTAAATGATGCTAAATTCCGTGACGAAAACGGCGATGCGATAAATTTGATCGATCCTAAATCGCATTCTAAACCGCTTGAGATGCGCTTCGAGGACACGGCGTTGAATGCGATGGCTTTCGATACTCCTTACAGCGCCTCATCTAATGAGCTTGACGCACGAAATGGAGAGGCTAGCGTTACGTTAAGTCAAAGTCTAGGCGCCGTTAGCATAAATAAAATTCTTACCTTTTATCCAAATGGTAGTTATAAATTGGATCTGAAGTTAAGCGGCAATGCGCGTTATTTCATCAGCCCTGGCTCGCGTCCGAACGTAGAAGTAGATAGCTATACGGTTCACGGCGTCATCGTAGGAAAACCGGGCGAAGCTGGAATTTCAGATAAAATCGCTTCATTTTTTACGGGCTCGCAGGCTATAAACGAAAGCGTAGAAATTTTTAAAGATGGCGATGTGGATAAAAATGAGCGAATAAGTGGGGCAAATATCGCTGCAAGCTCCGATCGCTATTATACGACGCTATTTTACGGAGAGAGCCTGAATGCGACCGTGACTGACGCAGATAAAATTTCGCAGGTTTTCATAGGCTCAGACGGTGATCTTAGTCTTACGGGCTATATCGGCGCGAAAGATCATGCGACGCTAAACTCGATAAATCCTGCTCTTACGCACATTATCGAATACGGCTGGTTTACCTTCATCGCCCGCCCGATGTTTAAATTTCTAAACTGGTTGCACGGCTATATCGGTAACTGGGGCTGGTCGATCGTCGTGCTTACGCTCATCATCCGCCTAATCTTATTTCCGCTAAGTTACAAGGGAATGCTATCTATGAATAAGCTAAAAGATCTGGCACCTAAGATGAAGGAGCTTCAGGAGAAATATAAGGACGATAAGCAGAAGCTGCAGATGCATATGATGGATCTGTATAAGAAAAACGGCGCCAATCCGATGGGCGGCTGCTTGCCGATCCTGCTTCAGATACCGGTATTTTTCGCGATCTACCGCGTGCTACTTAATGCGATCGAGCTAAAGGGCGCGGAGTGGGCGCTGTGGATCCACGATCTGTCACTTAAAGATCCATATTACATCCTGCCGATTACGATGGGAATTTTGATGTTTTTACAGCAAAAGATTACGCCGACTACATTTACCGATCCGATGCAAGAGAAGATGATGAAATTCTTACCGCTCATTTTTACGGTATTTTTTGTGATGTTCCCTGCTGGTCTTACGTTATACTGGACGGTCAATAACTTCTGCTCCATTATCCAGCAATACGTCATTAATAAAGCCTTTGCTAGGCATAAACAAGCTCAAATAGCGGAGAAAAAATCATGATAATTGAAGCAGAAAATTTAAAAGACGCATATAATAAAGCAGCAGCTGAGCTGGAATGTTCAGTAACGCAACTTAATGTGCGCGTGCTGCAGCATCCAAGCGGTGGATTTTTGGGCTTTTTTAAGAAAAATGCCGTAATAGAAGCGGTTTTGGAAGGGGAGAAATTTAGCGAAAATCCGGAACTTAACGCCCCGCAAAATAAAGTCGGCAAAGCAGAGAGAAGGCAGGGCGACAAATCAGAGTTTCAAAGTCCTCGCACCACGCATTCTAAACATCGCAAAGAAAAGCAAAAGGGCGTTGTGACGGATGAAATTTTATCCGATATCAAAGAAAAGCTATCTGCACTTTTCAGATCAAGCGAGTTTAATATCGAAGTTAGCGATGTTAGCAAAATCGACGAAAATACCGTCTATATCAAGCTACAAGGCGAGGATAGCGCGCTTTTGATAGGCAAAGAGGGGCACCGCTACAAGGCACTTTCGTATATGATTTACAACTGGATCAGCATCAGATACGATCTTGCTGTGGTTTTTGAAATCGCGGAATTTTTACAAAATCAAGAACGATTTATCGATTCTTATGTAAATGCGCTCGTGGAACGCTCCGGAAATGAGCGTATCGTCACGAAGGCTTTTGATGGCGCATTTATCAAAATCGTAGCCGACAAGCTAAAACAAGCATATCCGGATCGTTTCGTGGGTATCAAATCCACGCGTAGCGGCAAAATCGTCATCGTAGACGAAAAAAGCTAATCGTGAGCGAGACTATCGCCGCTATCGCTACGGCTCACGGCATCGGCGGAATTTGCATAGTTAGAATTTCAGGCGAGGAAGCGCTATCTATCGCTCTAAGCCTTTCGCATCGCAGCTCTTTGCGACCTCGCTATGCTACGCTTGTGAATCTTTTTGACGCGAGTGGCGAAGCGTTCGGCGAGGCGATTTTGATATATTTTAAAGCTCCGCATAGTTTTACCGGCGAAGATGTCGTAGAAGTGCAGACCCATGGCGGCTTTACGGCTTCGTCCTTGGCGTTAGATGCCGCGCTGGCTCTGGGCGCGCGCATAGCAAATCCGGGCGAGTTTAGTAAGCGAGCGTTTTTAAACGGCAAAATGGATCTTAGTAAAGCCGAAGCCATAAGCGATCTGATTAATTCGCGCTCGCAAAGTGCGGCTAAAATTTTAGCTAGAAACCTGCGCGGCGAGCTAGCAGACTTCGTCGCAAATCTGCGCGCGGCTCTGGTTAAGACGCTAGCTTTTGTCGAGGTTTGCATCGACTACGCAGAGGACGATCTGCCCGCAGATGTGCTGCAAAGCTCGCAAAAGATGCTGGATGAAAATATAAAAAGCCTGGGAAAAATCACCCGCATAAGCCGCAGTCGCAAGGGGTTGATCGAGGGCTTTAAGGTGGCGATCGTAGGTAAGCCCAATGTCGGTAAATCAAGCATTTTAAATTCTATGCTGAGCTTTAGTCGCGCTATCGTGAGCGACGAAGCGGGCACTACGCGCGATCTTATCGAAGAAAGCTTGCAAATAGGCACTCATCTAATCCGTATAGTCGATACCGCAGGTATCAGACACAGCGGCTCAAAGCTTGAAAGTATCGGCATTTCATATTCGCTTCGCGCTGCAAGCGAGGCAGACGTGATTTTGGCAGTGTTTGACGCAAGTCGCGAATGGGATGCTGAGGACGCGCAGATCCTAAAAATACTGCGCGAACAAAAAGAGAAAAAAATCATCTACATTTTAAATAAATGCGACTTGCCGCGTAAATTTCATCCTAGCGCGGAGGATCTTGACGAGGATTTAGAGGCTTTTTCTGAAAAAAATTTCGCAGCCGAAAATCCCATATCAGAGAATTTCACAGCCGAAAATTTAAAGCAAGGTCGGACTTGCGATGCTTCTTTAAATTCCTGCGCGCAGAATTTAAAAGCTAAAAATTTAAAGCGTGACTTAAACGCGCAAAATTCTACTTCCACAAATTCCGCGCCTACAAGCCAAATAGCTCTTGCGAATTCCATAAATCCAAAGGAACAGAATTTTGCCGCAAAAGCGGGACTAGCGTCGCCAAATACCGAGCGCGTTACTGCAAGCTGTGCTGCGGGGAATTTTACGAAAGATGATTCCAAACAAAATTCTGCAAATTCCATCGCGCCTAGTAGCTCTGCAATAAATCCCGTTAGGCAAAATACCCAAGCAAATTCCATTTTTGCGCCACTTGAAATTTCTGCAAATGAGGGCGTGGATAAAATTTTAACCGCGCTTGAGAGCTACTTAAATTCTCAAAATTTCGATGGCCTTATGCTAAGCAATGAGCGGCAAATTCTATCTTGCGAGAGCGCGCTTGCGGCTCTTAAAAATGCGAGCGAGCGCCTGGCTTGCGGCGAACTTGAGCTTTTTGCATTTGAGATAAATCGCGCGATTGAGGCGATTGCACGTATTTCGCGTCCATTTGAGCGAGATGAAATTTTAGACGAAATGTTTAGCAATTTTTGCCTCGGCAAATAGCGTTTTAGCTACTAATTAGCCAAAATTCAATATAATCTCGCATTTAAAACGAGGTCTTTATGAAGGAAAAAATCCAATATTTTTTGGCGCTGGGTCTGATAAAATTTGCAAAATTCGCGCCGAAAAGCTTCATATTCGCATTTTTCGATAAGCTCGCACTTTTTGCATCGTGGAAGCTTAGCAGGCGCGTTAAAGTCGCGCAGGATAACCTTCGCGCCGCCTATCCGCAAAAAAGCGAAAGTGAGCTTCACGCTCTTGCGATCGAGAATTTTCGCAGTATCGCTAGGACGCTTACCGACACGCTTTTATTTTACAATGGCAGACTAAAATTTGATGATCTGATTTCAAACGGCGAGCAGGCGCTAGAGCGCGTCCGAGAGCTAAAAGGTGATAATCCGCACGGGATTTTATTTTTTACGGCGCATTTTGGAAATTGGGAAATTCTAGCTAATTTTTTCGGCGCCAATGGCTTCCCTGTCTCGGTAGTCGGGCGTCGCAGCGATAACGAGCTGATCGAAGAGCGGCTCGTAGCGCCGTTTCGCGAGCGCTACGGCAATGACCTCATTTACAAGGACGATGCGATGCGCAGGCTCGTGCAGGCGCTAAAGCAGGGGCGCAACGTAGGCATTCTGCCCGATCAAAAGCCAGGCCCTAAAAACAGCCTGCTTACGACCTTTTTTGGACGGCAGTGCTACACCACGAAGACTATCGCGTCACTTTATTTGAAATTTCGCCCCGTGCTGATACCAATTTTTGCGCGCCGCGGAGAGGATAATCGCTACGAGATCGTGATCAAGGATTTCCCGCCGCTACCTGAAGGGCTAAATAAGGACGAAGCCGAGCTGTTTATCACGCAAAAGTGCAACGACATTTTCGAAGAGGTCGTGCGAACCGCGCCGCAGCAGTGGTTTTGGATACACAAACGATGGAAGATGGACTGATGGCGCGGCAAATTTCAAGAGGCGAGAGCAAACAGGGCGTCATAAGAAATTTATCCGCTCCGCAGGGCTTGCGCCTTTTTGCAAAAGAGCAAAGCGTCGTAAATTTAGGCGCCGCCGCGCGAGAGAGCAAAAATTCGGATTTCAAAAATTTTATATCGTTTTGCGGTGGCTCTTCTTGTGCTTTGCGGCGTGAAAGCTTTAGTGATAAAAATTTAAGATCGGGTGCCTCAGATTACGCGTGGCACGCAGGCGGCGGGTCATTAAATTTAAACAGCGAAAACTCCGCTGCAAATCCGTCCGCCCCAAAAAATCCGCATCGAAAAGCGCTCATCTTAAGCGACGGCCGCAAGGGGCACGAGAACCAAAGTATCGCATTTTGCGAGCTAAAAGGGCTTGAGTTTTGCATTTACAAGATCGCTTACGCAAACAAGCTTCTTAAACTCTGCTCCTACGCGCTTGATTTTTTTGGGCTTTATTTTAAAATTTTTAAGTGCGATCTTGGCGGGAGTGGCACGGCGGCGGACCGTAAAAACGGATCAAATTTAAATAATACCTCTTTAAATAGCCCCGCTGCATCAGATAGCGCAAATTTAGATGCCTCAGCAGATCGCAATTTAAATTTCGCAAATTTCGATCTATTTGTAGGCGCGGGCTCTACGAGCTATTACGCGCTAAAATTTTACGCGCGCAGATACGCAAAGCCGAGTATAGCACTAATGTACCCGAAGGGCTACCGCAAGGATTTTAGCGTCATCATCGCAGGCGCGCATGATCGCCCGATGCCGAGTGCGAACCTTAAAATTTCGCCCGTCTCGCTTAGCTTTTCGCGCTCGCAGGGGCTGTATAAGCCGCAGCGCAAATCCATCGGATTTATCATCGGCGGGCCGAATTCCTGCTTTGAGATGGGGGATGAAATTTTAAAGCAGATCGTGGGCGTAAGGACGCAGTTTGCGGACTGCGAGTTTGCGCTAACGACCTCTCCGCGCACGCCGCGGGCTACCGAGAGCGCGCTAGAAAAACTCGGCTGGGATTACAGCGTGATTTATAGCCGCGAGCCCGTAAATCCGATCGGCGATTTTTTGGCGCAGTGCGAATGGGTTTTTATCAGCGAGGATAGCGTTTCGATGATAAGCGAGGCCGTATCTAACGGGAGCGCGAGCGTAGCTATTTTGAACCTAAAGCGCAAAGACGCTCATAATAAATTTGACGATTTTATAAGCGCTCTCGTTTCTACGGGTCATGCTAGGCGCTACGATGAAGCGCTAAAAAAGACCGCAAAGTACGATCTGAAGGCGTTTGTGAGGGAGATAAAAATATGAGGGTTGTGCAAATCCTGCCAGAGCTGAACGAAGGCGGCGTCGAGCGCGGCGTAGTCGAGCTAAATAGAGAGTTTGCACGGCGCGGCATCGAAAATTTCGTTATCAGTAACGGCGGCAAATTGGCGCCCGAGATAGAAAACGAGGGCGGCGTGCACGTGCAGCTCGACGTTTGCTCTAAAAATATCTTAAGCGCTCCGGCGCGCGTTTTAAAGCTACGTAAAATTTTAAGCGAGATCGCTCCCGACATCGTGCATGTCCGCTCCCGCGTGCCGGCGTGGCTGGTTAAATTTGCCCGCCCCGAAGCAAAGATCGTAAGCACCGTGCATGGGATAAATTCCGTAAATTTCTACAGCAAAATCATGACGGATGCGGACGCGATCATCTGTCCTAGCGGCTATGCGCGCGATCACGTGGTGCGAAGCTACGGCGCGGATGCGGCCAAGATCACGATCATTCCGCGCGGCATCGATCTAGTAAAATTTAATCCCAAAAATTTAGACGAGCGCTTTATCGCGGAATTTAGACAGAATTTTAACCTCGCGCAGGATGATTTCATCGTCTCGGGCGTTGGGCGCATCACGCAGATTAAGGATTACAAAACCCTGATTCGTGCCGCGGCTTTAGCAAGTGAACAAAAGCTTAAAATTTTGATCGTAGGCGGCGCGAGAGCGGATCGCGACGAGTATTTTTCCGAGCTAAAATCGCTCGTAGCTGAGCTTGGCCTGGACGAGCGCGTAATTTTTACGGGTTCGCAGAGCAAGGTGGCCGAGATTTACTCGCTCTCGTCGGTCACGGTAAGCGCTTCAAGCAAGCCCGAGAGCTTCGGGCGCTCGATGGCTGAGGCGATCGCGCTCAACTGCCCGGTGATCGCGACCCGCCACGGCGGCGCGCTGGATATCGTGAGAGAGGGCGAAAACGGTTATTTTTTTGACGTGGGCGACGCGCAGGCGTTAGCGGGGCTATTTGCTCCCGCGCGCGAGCTGAAATTTGACGGCTACGGCTATGTTTTGCAAAACTTCAGCCTAGAGCAGATGGTAGAAAAAACGATAAAGGTTTATGAGAGTTTAATATGAAAAAATTTTTTTACGAAAACGGCGCGCCTAGCGGCTGGAGGATCACATTTTTAACGCTGCTGCTTCTTTGGTGCGCGTCGCTGTTTTTTAAAAACGCGGTCTATCAGATCTCATTTGCGGCGCTAAATTTACTCTTTTTGGCGCATCTATTGTATTTTAAAAACTACGCAACACTAAGCGAAATTTTGAAAAAAACGCGATTTATCGCGATCTGCTTCGTCTGCGTCGTCGCGACGCTAGCGATCTCAAACCTCCTAAACGAGGCTGTTATCTCAAAAAAAGCATGGCAGAGCACGCTATTTTTCGTGCTTCGATACGGCGCGATATTTTTGGTGCTTTGTTATTTTTACAAGCTTAAATTTTTTGATCAGAACGCCGTTTTTGCCTTTCTGTTCGTAGGGCTTGGAATTTTAGCGGCAAGCGCGATCTATCAGTTTGTAAGCAGCCCCGATGCGATCACCTTTTCAAGCAGCACCGGTCGCGGTGGTCTTAGCGGATCGCTTTCTAATCGCAATATCTTAGGGCTTTTTATGGGCTTTGGGCTCTGCCTTAGCGCGGTGGCGATACGGCGGCCTTTGGCGCTTAAATTTGCGGCTCTATTTTTGTTTGCATTTTTTATGATCTTTTCATTTTCCAGAGCGGCGTGGGTCGGCGCGTTCTGCGCGCTCGCGTTTTACGGCGCGTTAAATTTAAAGAGCCTAAACAAAAAATACCTGCTTTTCACGGTAGGCTTTATCGCGATTTTTGCTGTTTTGCTTGCGCTTTCGCCGTCGTTTGAGCAAAGGCTGGCCGCGCTATTTAGCGGCGATTCTTCAGGCAGGACCGTGATTTGGAGCTATATTTTAGAAATGGCGCAACAAAAGCCTATCTTAGGCTACGGACTGGGCTCATATATAAATTTGCCGGGCTCCCCGGTTCTTGAGCATCCCGAATACAACGCACCGCATAATTTATTTTTAGAAATTTTACTTTATAGCGGCGCGCTCGGGCTTATCTTTTACGGCGCAATCCTATTTAGCGTTTTTAAAGAGTGCGTCCAAAGCAGGCAGTTTGGGGTTCTCACGCTTCTGATATATCTTTTGATAGATTGCCAGTTCGATCACGGCGCGTATCTGTCGAAAGAAACGCTAAGTCTGGCTACGATTTTGAGCTTTTTGGCTTATCGCATGAGGATCGAGCGATGATCTACGCGGCGGTTTTGGCTTTTGCGGCGGTAGCGCTTTTTGCGTGGTTTTGCCTGCGCTTTGCGTGGTGGGCGAAGGATCTGCCTTACGAGTATCCGCGCGTGCTGATGTATCATATGATCCGAGAGCATCTACCAAAGCGTGCTTCTAAATTCAACCGCCTACGCGTAACCCCCGCCGCTTTTGAAAAACAGCTTGCGTGGCTGAAGCAAAACGGCTTTACGAGCTATACTCTAAGCGAGCTTGCGAGTTTGAATGAGAAGCCTGCAAAGGCGGTTTGTATTACCTTTGACGACGGATACCGCGATAATCTTACGGGCGCTCTGCCTCTTTTGCAAAAATACGGCTTTAAGGCGACGATTTTCATCGTAAATCGGCGCTTTGACGGGAATTGGGCGACCGATAAGGATCTGAAAAAATCAAGTGACGAGCTAAATCGCGAGGAGATGCTAAGCGATGAGGAGGTTCGCGAGCTTTTGCGAAGCGGGCTCATCGAGATCGGCTCGCATACGCTCGATCACGCAAATTTGCCTGGCCTGGACGCGCAAGAGCAGCTGCGCCAGATGAGCGAATCAAAGCGCGAAATAGAGGCGAAATTTGAGATTTCTTGCAGCGCCTTTGCCTATCCGTTCGGCTTTTACGACGAGATTAGCGTGTGCTGCGCGCGCGAGGCGGGATTTAGCTGCGCCGTTACGACGCAAAACGACGTGTTGCGCCCTCACTACTCAAATTTTGAAATTCCGCGCATCATGGTTAGCGGCAGGCAGGGGCTTTTTAGCTTCATTTTGAAGATGAAGAAGGGCAGAAATAGATGAAAATCGCCTATCTTTGCTGCTCCAGATTTTACGGCGGCGTCGAAAAGATCGTAATCGACTCGCTAAATGAGCTTTGCAAAAGCGAGCAGACGGCGCTCATCGTGCCTGTTAGATGCGAGTTTTTGCAGCGTCTGGATGCTCGCGTGCAAATTTATCAGTACAAAAGCCGCGACAAGCGTTACAATCCGTTTTTGTTCGCTGAAATTTATCGGTTTTTACGCTCGGGCGGATTTGAAATTTTACATTCGCACGGTGCCAAAGCCGCACAGATCGGCTTCGTGGTCGAAAAATTTTTAAATCTTAAGCTCGTTGCGACCAAACACAACGACCGCAAAGCGCCCGTTTTCGATCGCGTGCGAAACGTCATCGCAGCCTCGCGCAAGGTCGCAACCACGATAAATCACGCCGCGAAGGTGATATATTTCGGTATAGAGCCGCGGCAGGAGTTTGAAAATCATGAAATTTTCGCACGCTGCAAGGGCGCGGAGGGCGCTGCAAATAGGGCGCTTGAGAGAAAAAAAGATGCGCGCGGCGACTCGGCTGGCGGCACGTTCGCGTCACAAAATATGACTGGCGCTGTATTTGCGTCGCAAGATACGCTTACCGGGGCACGCGTGTCGCAAGATAGGGCTTTGGATGCGGACGCATCGCAAAATAAAACTGGCAGCGTATTCATATTGCAACAGGGCGCAAACGCGGCGGCAGGAAATTTTAAATTTAGTATCGTTGCAGTCGGCAGGCTCGATAAGATCAAGGGTTTTGATCTTTTGATCCGCGCCGCAAGCGAGCTAAAATTTGATTTCGAGCTTAAAATTTACGGGCAGGGCGGCGAGAGGCAAAATTTGCAAAATTTAATCGATTCGCTAAATTTGCAGGACCGCGTGCGGCTGTGCGGCTTTTGCGATGACGTTGCGGCAGCTCTGAGCGCATCGCACCTGCACGTCATCAGCTCGCGCAAGGAGGGTTTTCCGGTGATTTTGATCGAAGGTATTTTTTATTCGCCCGTGCTGATCTCTACCCGCGTGGGTGGAATTTCGGAAATTTTAAACGAGGAGTTTTTATGCGAGGCGGCGGATCTGGGCGCTAAAATCGATGAAATTTACCGCACTTACGGCAAATACGCCCGGGCTTTTGCGCAAAAACACGCTGATCTTAAGCAAACTTTGACGCTGCAAAATTATATTAGCTCGCTTAAAAATTACTACGAGGAGCTGTTATGCAAAGCCTAAAGATCGTGCATTGCGGCATTTTTAACGAATATGACGACGGCAGTTTTTTCTACGGCATGGAGCGTAAGATTAGCCACGGCCTAGTTCGCGGCGGGCACTTCGTCTATGATTTTAGCTACCGCGATTGGGAACGGAGCCTGCGCTTTTGCGGGCTGAAAAATAGCGGGTTAGCTAAAATGAACGCCAAACTCGTGCGTATCTGCGAAAACATCGGCGCCGATCTGCTTCTAATCGGTAAAGGCGAAAAGATAAAATTTGATACTCTAAGCCGCATCAAAAAGCTACTGCCGAAGATCAAAATAATCCAGTGGTATGCGGATTTAAGGAGTGCCGATAGCGCCGATTTTAATAAAATTTCTCTAGCCGATGCCTTTTTTTGCACCAACGCCACGGATCTGGCGGAAATTTCGCGCCGCAATCCAAATACTTTGGTTTCGTTTATGCCCAATATCTCGGATGCCGCATTCGATAGAAATTTTGAGTCGGAAAAGAGTCACGACGTCCTTTATATCGGCAACGACTACCTGCCTAACAGAAAGGAATTTATCGAGACTCTAAAGCAACTATGCGCCAAAGAGGGGATCGGAATTAAAATTTACGGAAGTTTAGGCGAGCCCTTTATATTTGGGGAGCGGTTTCAGCAAGAAATTTCGCGCTCTAAAATAGCGATAAATTTTAATGCGGATGACGGCGTTTGGAAGCCGAATCAAAGTAAAATTTTATACTCATCCGATCGGATGGCTCAATTTATGGGGTGCGGAGTTTGCACATTCAGTCCCGCTATAAAGGGCTTGGATAGACTTTTTATCGATGGGTGCGATGTCGTATATTTTAGCGATGTAGAGGATTGTTTTGCCAAGATTAAAGAATGCTTGCAAAACGGAAGTTTCGAGGCTATCGGCAGAAACGGGCGGGCTAGGGCGCTAGAAATCGTAAATGCTACGCGCGTATCTAAATTTA
>NZ_CALIJF010000203.1 GCF_938018035.1 uncultured Campylobacter sp.
ATATTTATTACTTCAGTTTTATTGCCATCCTCCGCACCAAGGGATTTGGATAAAATTTTAGCGACCTCTTTTTTGATCTCGGTTTTGTTGTTTTCTAAAGTAAGATTTGCCTCTGGAGTAGAAGAATTCGTCTCTACAAAGCTTCCCTCACCGGTCGTGTTGAGGTCTGCAAACGCTAAAGCAGCGCTAAAAAGACTAATCGTTAAAAAGCTGATTATAGATTTTTTCATAATCCATTCCCTTATTTAATAGCGTAAAATGCGCGCCTTCGTCGTCGTAGTTGAATAGCTCGCCCGTTTCGATGACGTAGTGCCAGCCGTAAATTTTAATCTCGCCGTTTTTATAGGCGTCTTTGATGCCAGGAAAGCTAAGTAAATTTTGCATGGAATTTATAATATTTAGCCGCTCGGTGATCCACTCGCGCTTGTCGGCGCCGAGATCTTTGAGCTTTTCGACCTCGTCTTTTACAGGCTGCATTAAATTTAGCCAGCGCCTTACGTT
Source organism: uncultured Campylobacter sp. (assembly GCF_938018035.1). Taxonomy (GTDB): domain Bacteria; phylum Campylobacterota; class Campylobacteria; order Campylobacterales; family Campylobacteraceae; genus Campylobacter_B. Next base: position 502 of record NZ_CALIJF010000203.1, read on the forward strand.
TGGAATTTTTTCGAGCTTTTTAGCATCGTAAAACAGCGCAGCGCAGCCGCCGCAGTTGCTGTGCCCGCAAACGATGATATTTTTGATATTTAGCGAATATAGCGCGTATTCAATCGCTGAGGTAGTCGCCAAAAATTCCTCGCTAATTCGGTATGGAGGAACGACGTTTGCGATATTTCGCACGACGAAAAGCTCTCCTGGAAGCGTCGAGGTAATTAGGCTCGGCACCACTCGCGAGTCGGAGCAGCCGATAAAAAGCGTGTGGGGCTTTTGATGATTTGCCAGACTTCCGAAAAGCTCGGCATGCTCGGCAAAATTTTCTTCCATAAATTTAATAGCTCCATTTATTAACTGGCTGGGCATACTTTCTCCTTAAAAAAGTCGGGAATTATATATTACTTTCATAAATAGATAGAATTCTGGGAATTTTTAATTATATATTTACCAAATTTTCGCTAAACTCCCCGCTCATAAATCAAAAGAAGGAGAAAGATATGAGTCTATACGACAGACGAAATTACGCGGACGGCTACGAGCTATCGGACGCGTCACTGGAACAAGGACGAATCTCTCAGACCATTAAACAAACCTACGCGCTTCTAACCGCTTCGATGATAGCTGCAGCGGCAGGGGCTTTTGTGGCGATGAGTTTCGGCGTGAGCTTGGCTATTCATCCATTTTTATATCTAGTGCTTTTAATGGGGCTGATCTTCGGTATGCAAGCAGCTGTAAATCGCGGCGCCAACACGATTGCGCTGGTTTTGCTTTTTGCATTTACCTTTATTACCGGTCTTACTCTAGGTAAATTGATCGCTATTTATATCGCAGCAGGCGCTGGAGACGTGGTAACGCATGCGTTTGTGGCTACGGCGATTACTTTCGGTGCTCTTACCGTTTATGCGATGAATACAAAGACAAATTTCGACTCTTGGGGCAAGCCGCTATTGGTATCGCTTGTGGCTATTATCGTGCTAAGCCTTTTGAACTACTTCTTTTTCAAAAGCACCGTGCTTGATATAGCGATTTCAGCTTTTTCGGCTTTAATCTTTTCGATGTATATCATCTACGATACTAAAAATATTATAAACGGCACCTACACTTCACCGATAATGGCTGCCGTAGATATGTATCTAAACATCTACAACCTCTTCCTTTCGCTGCTAAGAATTTTCGGCGCAAGCAGAGACTAAATTTTACGCACCGCTTCGTGCGGTGCACTCTTAACTTAAAATTTATAAATCTTTTATTATAATCGCAAATTCAATTTTTTCAAAAGGTTTTATAGTGACTACGTTATTTTTGGTTTTACAAGTCGTCTTCGCCGTGATAATTACGATCTCCGTTCTGCTGCAAAAGAGCTCTTCTATTGGGCTTGGCGCATACAGCGGAAGCAACGAAAGCTTATTCGGAGCGAAGGGTCCGGCGGGGTTTTTAGCTAAATTTACGGCATTTATGGGAATTTTATTCGTGATAAATACACTGGTGCTTGCGTATTTCTATCAGCAAGATGCTAAATCTTCCGTAGTCGATCGCGTAAAGATCGAAGCAAATGCTACTAAATCCGTGCCAAACGCTGTCCCTGACGTGCCATCCATCCCAGCTTCTGGTGCAAAGCCTAATTTCGCTCCGGCAAGCACTGAGTCAAATTCTATAATTAGCGGCGAGACCAATGCGACGGATACGAAAATCGAAGCACCCGCAGCTCCTGCTACCGATACCGCCGCAGCTAGCGCGCCTGCCCAGTTGCAAGCATCAAGTGATACCAATGCCAGCGCCGCTTCTGCAGATCAAAACGCAACCAAATAAACTCTAAATTTTAAAATTTAAAAGCGCAAAATCCGCGCTTTTAAATGCTATTCTTATTTTTTTAACGCTATAATTTCGCAAATTTTATTTAAAGGATTTGAATGCTAGAAGCTATCTACAAAGAGCAAAGAGCAAACGGCGATCGAGCTATCGAGGCTTTGAAAAAGGACTTTACGACGCTACGCACCGGTAAAGTGAGCGTGGCGATCCTAGATCATATTTTCGTGGATTATTACGGCTCGCAGACTCCGCTAAATCAGGTCGCGACCGTCCTTTCGACCGATGCGGTAACGATCTCGATCACACCGTGGGAAAAGCCGATGCTAAAGGCGATCGAAAGCGCGATCGCAGCGGCGAATATAGGCGTAAACCCAACTAATGACGGCGAGAGCGTGAAGCTCTTTTTCCCGCCGATGACGGTCGAGCAACGCCAAGAAAATGCAAAAAAGGCCAAAGCGATGGGCGAGAAGGCCAAAATCGGCATTCGCAACGTCCGCAAAGACGCTAACGACGAAATCAAAAAGCTCGAAAAAGACAAAGCGATCTCCGAAGACGACGCTAAAAAGGGCTACGACGAGGTGCAAAAGATCACTGACTCTTACTCCGCCAAGATCGACGACGCAGTCAAGGCTAAAGAAGCCGAGCTTTTGAAGGTTTGAGCTGTGAATATAGAAAAAATCTATCGCGACTGCGGCGCATATCTGCGAGGGCATTTTCTGCTTTCAAGCGGCAACCACTCGGAATTCTATCTGCAAAGTGCCAAAGTGCTTGAAGATCCGCAGCTCGCGGGACAGCTCGCGGACGAGCTTGCCACAATCATAGAAAAAGCAGGCGTAGAGTTTGATAGTGTCTGCTCGCCCGCGCTGGGAGGAATTTTAGCGGGCTACGAGCTAGCTCGCGCGGCAAAAAAGCGCTTTATATTTACCGAGCGCGTAGATCGCGTAATGAGCCTGCGCCGTGGCTTTGAAGTACATAAGGGCGAGAAATTTATCGTCTGCGAGGACATCATCACTACGGGCGGCTCAGCTCTTGAGAGCGCAAGGCTCATCGAAAACCTAGGCGGCGAGGTCGTGGGCTTTGCCGCGCTTGCCAATCGCGGATTTTGCAAGGTCGCAAATTTAGCGGGCAGCAGTGCAAAGGCTGGCGCCAAGCTGCCCGCGGATAAGCCGTTTTTTGCGCTAGGCAATTTCGAGTTTGAAATTTACGAGCCCGCAACCTGCCCGCTTTGTGCTACCGGAAGCAAGGCGATCAAGCCCGGCAGTCGCGGAAACTAGGCGCCGATTTGCTGCTAAGAAACCGCAACGAGATTAAATTTTATCCTCTAGGCTCTAAATTTAGCGCGCCGGAATTTTAAAATTTAATCCAAAACGGATCAAAATGGCAAAACAAAAAGCTAAAATTTCGCCGATTTTTCTGCGCATAAAGGCCTTAATCGTCGATCTTTTCATCATCGCGATGCCCCTATTCTACGGCGTTACCTATCTCGTCTTGGGCTCGAAAGAGGCTCTGTGGTGTAACCAAGCCGCAATCACGCTTATATGGCTTGCTTACGGCGCGATTTGTGCGGTATTTTATGCTCGCAGCGCTCAGACGCCGGGCTATAAGCTCGCAGGACTTTACCTCATCGACGTTCGCAGCGGACGCAAAGTAAGCTTTTTTAGAGCCTTAGCGCGCTTTGCTTGCTTCGTATTTGCGGGCTTTAGCGTCATCGGGCTTTTGATCTGCTTTTTTCGCAAAGACAGGCTGAACTTACACGACCTGCTAAGCGGGACAGCACCCGTCGTGCGAAAGGACGCGCAGTGAGCGGGCAGATTTGCGGCATCGACGAGGCAGGGCGCGGATGTCTTGCAGGACCGCTTTGCGTCGCGGGCTGCGTGCTACAGCGCGAGATCGCGGGACTTGCCGATAGCAAAAAGCTAAGCGAGAAGCGGCGCGAGGAGCTTTACGCTCAGATCATCGAAAACTCGCGCTACAAAATCGTCGAAATTTCAAGCGCACAGGTCGATGAGATCGGACTCAGCGCATGTCTAAGATTGGCGCTTGAGCAGATTCTCGCGTATTTTGCGGGTTTTAGCGGACAGATCATTTACGACGGCAACGCAAACTTCGGCGTACGCGGACTTCAGACGCTCGTAAAGGCCGACGCGCAAATCGCCGAAGTAAGCGCGGCAAGCATCCTCGCCAAGGTCACGCGCGACCGCACGATGTATGAGCTCGCGCAGCACTACCCGCAATACGGCTTCGCACAAAACAAAGGCTACGGCTCGCGCGCACACATCGCGGCGATCGAGCGGTACGGGCTCACGCCTTTTCACCGTGCAAGCTACAAGATCAAATCGCTGCAACCCTCGCTGTTTGATTAATGCGGCAGCAAGCTTGCTTGATCGGCGAGGCAAAAACCGCCGATTTCGATTGATACTCCGTCGGCAAACGGCGCCAAAATTCATATTTGAATGCAAAGCACGCCGATTTTAGCCGATACAACAATCGCTAGTTTTGGTGGGCGGAATCCGCTTTTTGCCTAGCTAGCAAGAAATTTAATAGCTCACGCTCGCGGCTATGGTCTACTCTTGCGCTGCTTGCAGGAATTTTAACTGCGCTTTCATATCTCGTAAGAGCCCGTACAAGGTCGGAATTTTATCTAAAACTGCGAGCTCGGCTCGCTAGCTTATCCGCGCCCGAATAAATTTTAAAATTCCGCGCAGCGAAAATTTAGCCCGTACGCCGCAATAAAGCTAAAATTTAAATTTAGCCTTGACGACGAGAAGGTATTGCGTTTTAAATTTAAAACCGCGGGTAAAATTTTGAATGAAATTTTGATATAAAAACTCGGCTAAATTTTAAAATTTCATCAAATTTAGCCGAGAGATGAGGTGCTTATTTTCTTTCGTAGAAAATTACTAAAGCGTCTTCTGCCACCCTTTTACCAGTGAACGAACTTGTTTTAATAATATCATCGGCAACATCTTCGGTCACTATAAATTTATCCGACAAACTTATGCTTTTATCGGCATTCACGATAAAATTTAGCTCAATAGCAGCTTTTGATGGATACTCTACTTTTTTGCGTCCAAAAACTGCATCATATTGCTCTACTGTTAGCTGCGAGTAATAGACGGCTCTCTTAAGATATTCTATAATATAATCAACGCTATATTCTTTTTGAAATTCCCCTTTTAATTTATCGTCACAATCAACTATCTTGTCTTCATCGTCGAATTCTATTTTGCCTTTAGTTTTAAATGTTTCTTGGAATTTTACCTCATTGAGTTTGCAGTGTTCTTTTGCTAGCTTAAGCAGGCCTTGCTCATCATAGACCTTACTTTTGTAATAAATCATAGCATTATTTAAAGATGTATCCAACGCTCTTTGTTTATAAGATTTAAGGCTCTCGGTTTTATCTTGCACTATCTTTGCTTTCATGCGCTCCATATCCAAGTCGCAGACCATCTTAACCGTCTTTAATCCGCCGTTTTCCTCTCTGCTCCACGTGATATTTTTACACATTTTCGAGCCCTCGATCGCCGTGCCGATACTCATCGACTTGAAATCAGGCAAAGTATAGTTTTTCACGAGCTCTACTTCGTCCTCGCCACATCCTGTTAAAATAAATGCCGCCAGCACGGCGCTTAGCACATATTTCATCTTTAACTCCTTGAGGTGAATTTTTTAGAAAATAATGCTACCCCCCTCCCTGCTTAAAAACGGGTAAATTTAGAGCTTAAATTTTAAAATTTCGCTGCCAAAATTCTACGTTCTTAATCTACGAAATTCCCCGCGCTGTTTCGCGCGCAAAGGCGGTAAAATTTAGAAATTTTAACCAAACTTTCGCTATCATCACGGCTTAAATTTTCACCCAAAGGAAACCGATGTTTGAATGGATCGCCTCACCCGAGGCATGGATCAGCCTGGCGACGCTCACGGGGCTTGAGATCGTGCTTGGCATCGACAATATCATCTTTATCGCGATTTTGTGCGGCCGCCTGCCCGAGGCGCAGCGCGGACGCGCCCGTATAATGGGGCTCGCGCTTGCAATGTTCACGCGCATACTGCTACTTCTTAGCTTAAGCTGGATCATGGGGCTAACTAAGCCACTATTTAGCGTGCTTGCGCGCGATTTTAGCGGACGCGATCTCGTGCTGATCGGCGGTGGATTGTTTCTGCTCGTCAAATCCACGCTCGAGATCCACTCCAGCGCCACGGGCGAGGCACACGAGCATAGCGCTAGCAGCGGCAAGGCAAGCTTCGGCGGCACGCTCGTGCAGATCGCCGTTTTGGACATCATCTTTTCGCTCGACAGCGTCATCACCGCCGTGGGCATGGCGCAGCACCTGCCCGTTATGATCCTCGCAGTCATCATCGCCGTGGGCGTGATGATGCTCGCTAGCGGCGCGATCGCGCGCTTTGTGGACGCAAACCCGACGATCAAAATTTTAGCGCTTGCATTTTTGATCCTAGTGGGCGTCTCGCTGATCGCCGACGGCCTAGGCTTTCACATACCTAAGGGCTACATCTACTTCTCGATGGCGTTTTCGCTACTAGTGGAGCTCATCAATATCCAGATCCGCAAAAAATCCGCCGCGAAATGATCGGAGGAATTTTGCGAGATCTGAAAGGCGCGAATGGGCTTTGCTAAATTTCTTTCGCTGCGGCAGATCAAGCTTACTCGCGGCACGGCTAGGGATTTGAAGCTTGAGCACGCGGCTGTAGGCACGGCGAAATTTAGCTTTACGCTGGAGGGCTTGCGCTTTGCGGGGAATTTGGACTTAAGGCGCGGCGGGCTTTATCTGCCGATACGCGAGGGCGACGAGCTGGCGGTGATATATGAGACTTCAAGCTCAAATTCCGACGGGGAGGCTTTGAGGGGCTCAAATTCTAGCCGAAGCGCTTTAAACGGCGCCGATTTAAGCGGCGAAAATTCCGCAGAGCGCCATAACTGCGAAGTTTCAAGTAGCGGAAATTTCACTGCCGCAAGTTCAGACTGCGACGCATATAGCGATACGGCGGCAAGTGCGCGCCAAAATTCTGTGGTATCTGATTTAGTGGGCAAAGATCGCAGCGGTATAAATTCCGCCGCTTTGAGCCTGATCCGCGAAGGCTTTAACGAGCAGGCGAACGCTAATACGGAACTTTATACTTCGAGTTTGAATTGCAAAGATTTAAGCGGCTCCACCTCTTTAAATTCTACTCGCGAGAGCTGTGACGGCGCTTCGGCAGACCCCGCCGCATCTCCGCTAGATTTCGTTAATCTAAGCCTAGGCGCGCAGCGCTGGAAGGACGCCGGCAGCACGGCACTCGCCGCGATATTCGCAGCCTTCGGCGTAGCGCTAGTCGCGATGAGCATCTACTGCATAATCTTTATTTTTGAAAAGAGCGATCCTGCGGTGGCGATAGCCCTGCCCGTCCTCGCGCCTTTTGCATATTGCAGCTTTAAGTTTATGCGAAGAGACTGGCGCGCCGCGAAGTTCGGACGCATATTTGCGGCTCTCGCGCACTCCAAAGAGCCCAAGCGAAGCGGCGAAGCGGAGGGCTATGCTAGCGGCGTGCGCGTGCTGCAAAGTGGCGACGTTTATTACTATGGCTTCGCGCTGGACGGAGTATATTTATCGGGCGATAGTAAGCTGCAGATCGTTTCCGACGGGATACTCACAGATCAAAATTTAGCGGAGCTTGCGGACGGCGAAAATTGCATGAAATTTAAGAATTTAGACGCAGAAAATTCCACAAATTCTGCGAGCGTTAAGAATTTTGCGAAATCAGCAAATTCCGCAAGTTTTGTAAATTCTGCCAACGCAGCAAATTCTACAAATTCCGCCCGCTCCGCCGAAGCCGCGGCACCCGCCAAGGCGAAGGACGCCTCGCAGAGCTTTGAGCTGCAAAACGGTGATATTCTTCGCGCCCGCTACAAAGACTACCGCGTAAGCGGGATTTGGAATCAAAGTCGCGGCATGAAGCTAGGCGATACGCGCAGCGGACTTCGGCGCGTGATAGATTTTATCGCGAGCGTGGCGCTACAAATAGGTCTGCGTCTAGGCGGCGCGCTCGTGCTGACGCGGCTCGGCGATCACATCGGCGGCTCCTTCGGCAACGCCCTAAGCTTCATCGGATTTTTGCTGCTGCTTAGCCTTATGCTTTGAAGGGAGAATTTCAAGCGACAACCTCGCGGAATTTTGCAACTTCAAGGAATTTCAAATTTCGCAATTTTTGCAGAATTCCGTAGCGAGCGGATTTGTATTTTAAATTGAGGGCGCAAATTCTAAATCCAAATCTCGCGCGGCGCAAATTTGCGCTATAATCTAGCGAAAATCAAAGATTTAAAGGATGCGACTTGAAAATTTTAATCTCGTTTTTGTGCTTATTAAGCTTCATGTTCGCCGAGGCAGCGCCCGCTTTGGCAGAAGGTGTAAACAGCGCTCAAAAGGATCAAAACCTAGAAATTTTAACGGCAAATTTAGACGCGGCGCTGAAAGAAATCGACGAAGCCGGGCATCGCCCCGATGGTACGCCTTGCGAGAGCATCGTTAGGTTAAGGGCTGCGTTTATGGAGTTTTTGCAAAGCGCGGGCGAGAGCGCTCCGCAAATTTTAAAATCCTTGAGGTTCGCCCCGAATATGGCGATCTCGCAGGACGGCAAGTTTCGGGCATATTCGGTAGATATCAGCACCGGCGGCACAATGGGCGCGAGCTACGTAGCATATCAATACGCAAGCGGCGGGCAAAATTTCATTATGGATTTTGCAGACAAAGGTGCGCAGCAGATGCAAGAATGCGTTCTTGGCGGCAGGCGGGATTGCGCCTGCGGCGATTGGGCAGTCGGTACCGCATGGGGCGGCGAGCGAGTGATAAAAATTTTTAAAGTTAAAGAAAATCTATATCTTATTTACGGAGCATCAAAGGGCTCTACTAAGCTCACAAACGACGAATTTTGGGCGGTAGAAGCAAGCGAAGCGGGTATAAACCTAGCGAATATATTCCACTACGTCCGTTCATGCGGCGGAGATTGCGACTGCTCTAAAAGGAGCTCTTTGGTGCCGCACGACTCCGCTCGATTCGGCGTAGAATATGATTTTTTCTCATATTTAGACGGCAGTGACGAGATAAAGAATAAATACGCTAAAAGGACGTTTTTGACCTTTGAAAACGGCATACTGGGCGCTCTTAAGGTAAAATATAGCGATAAATACCCGGACGGCGAGCTTGTCGATGAATATCAATACTTTAAATTTGACGGCGAAAAATTTACGATAGAGAGTAAAATAATTCATTGCGAGCCCGGTAAAATTATAGGGGAGTTAGTCGCGCCCTCTAGCGCGCAGGGGCTTTGATGGGTACTGCGATACTTGGCGGGTGCGCTAAATTTTAAGGCTTTTGGGTTGTAAATTTAAAGGCGCGGCGAAATTTCAAATTTTAGGCATATAAGATTTCGGCCGCGGAATTTTAAAATTCTAAATTTTAAAGCGTATAATTTCAAGGCACGGAATTTTAATTTCATAATTTTAAATTTTGCGGTGCAGAATTCCTCGGCGTGGATTAAAATTTCAAATTTCAAAACGTGCGGGATTTTACGCGCCTTAAAATTCTAAAGCGCGAAATCAAAAAGCAGAATTTTAAAATTTCAAATTTTAAGGCGCGTGAGGTCGCAGCACGGAGCGTGAAGCTATAGTGCGCGAGGCTGTGACACGCAAAGCTGCGGCGAGCCGCCCGTCCGCTAGCTCCAAATTCTTTCGTTTAGTTTTAGGTTTTTTACGATCGCCAAAAAGTGCGAAAGCTCGCGCTTGATTAGTGCGGCAGGATCACGACGCAGCACACTTTCGTCTATGTCGGGCTCGAAATTATCGCAGCCCGTATTTACGAAAATATAAATTTTGCTATCTGCGAAGCTAAGGCTAACGGGCGCGGCTACGGCGCCTGCGAAGCGCAAGAGCCTCCGCATAAAGGCGGGCGTTAGAATATACATCGCGCCCGCCGCGTCCTCGCAATACACGGCGAAGGCGGCGTTAAACTCCGCATCGTCCATATCGATCCTCTTTAGCCCGAGGGTGTTCGGCGCGCCGGCGCAAGCGGGAAAGATCATGGTTTTGGCGCTTATGCGTTTGTGAAATTCCGCGTAGAAAAAGGTGCCGAGGATTTCACTTTCCAAAATTCTATTAAACAATTTCACATCGCAAAATGCAAACCTCACGCCGTCATAAACGCCCGAGACCCTGTCGTTGCCGCCTAGGTATCTGTCTAGTCGAAAAAATAGCCCAGAGAGCTTGAGTTTAGCAGGATCGATATCGCCTGAAATTTCATATCGGTAGCCGAATGTCTTAAAATAGGGCATTAAATAGTGCTCTTTAAAAGCGCGCCGAAATTTTACCGAGTAGTCTTGCTTAAAGTCTCTAAACAATACAAACAAGCTCGAAGCAGCCAAGATTAAAGTTATAATCGCGAGTAAGATATATTTGGAAATCGTAGGGCGATTTTGTAAATCAACTAGAAATAGGCATATTATAAAAAGACCCGCGGCTTGGATTATCGTAGCTTTTATGGAGGCCTGATCGCACAAAACGGCTACTATAAGAACAACCGCGAATAATCCGATAAACGGCAACAAATCCGCCATGCCTCCTCCGTCGCGTAGCTTGTATAACAAAAACACGCCGTAGCCGAGCATGCACGCCGCTGCGAAGATCGTATTTCTTTTCGCCTTATACAAAAGCCCCAGTCTGATCTGCTCTAGCTCGCTCGCACTCAATCGCCCCTCCTAAAATTTAAATCCGATTATGGCGCTA
>NZ_CALIJF010000204.1 GCF_938018035.1 uncultured Campylobacter sp.
TGGTGCAAACTCCGGCGTAGTTTAAGCCCATATTTATAGGCATATAAGGGATAAACGTCAAAATGCAGATGATAAAAATCGCAGAGATTATATAGTGGCGTTTTATAAGGCGCAGAGAATTAACAAAGAATTTTTTCAAATTTGCCCCCTTCAGATTTCGTGCAATGATAGCCGATTTAAGCTTAACTGGCAAGATATGATATTAAAGCCGTAGCGGCTAAGCTTTTTCAGGCGCTATTTAGCATTAAAAGCGCCTTATTTTGTTGATTCAAGCGAAAATTCTATCAAAGCCGCCGCCGCAATCGAAACGCCGATATTCAATTTTATATAGGCCGTTACGCTTTGGGTGTCGAATGGCCTAAAACCGGGCGCGCTATTAAAAGATCGAGAGGAGATCGCTCGCCTTAAAAGTGCAATCTGTAGAAGCCTACACCTGCGGCTTAAATTTCACGGAATTTAAACGCGATACAAACTAAAGCAGCCGTAGTCGGTGCGCACGGCCAAAAATTCCTCGCCATTTATACGCTCAAATTTCGCCTCGCAGCGCTTTACGACGTGCGAGAGCTCAAAGCTAAGCTGCAAATTTCCACTTTTTAGATCGATGATGCGGGCTTTATCGTAGCTGATTAGCGCGAGCCTCGAACCGTCCTCGCTAATGCAAAGCTCGTCCGCCTCGGCGCATTCGTCCCTCAACCATACAGGATTAAGCCGCTCGCCGCTTGCGGTATCGAGGCAAACTAGCTTGCCCGTATAGCGCTCCTTGCCTAACACCGAACCGTCCGCTAAAAAGCAAATTTTATCAAAAATGCCGAAGTCGCCTCTGATCTCGTTTAAAATTTCTCCATTTAGCGTGCTTAAAATTTTGATCTCGTTTTGCTTGCAGCAAAGCGCCAGTCGCGTGCCGTCAGCGTCGAGCGCGGCGCAAAGGATCGGCGTGTAGCTTTTCATTTCGGATTTGTATTCGGCAAGAGGCGAAATCTCGCCACCGCGCAAAGTAAAAATTTGACCGAACATAGCAAACGCCGCCGTATCTTTCGCAGCGCAAACGAAACTTGTAAATTCTTTGCTGTTTTTAAAGCTTAACCCTTGAGAGAGATCGCTAAATTCGCCTCTAGCCGGGTCAAATTTGAAGATAAAATGATCCAGGTCCAAAAGCAAAATCTCGCCCGCGCGCTCCGCCCGCCATGCAAGCGGCTTTGGCAAGAGGGTCTGCTGCTTTATGGCGCCGCTCGCGTTCAGCCTGATGAGAAAATCATCCAGCGCTTCGCCCTCTTTGTAGCCGCCGCATTTATAGACGAAATTTTCGCCCTCAAAGCTCGCAAACGCCAGCGCGCCCGTGTATCCGCCGCCGATGTAAACGTGCAGGCTCGTTTCGCCAGGCCTCGCATCCGCGTTTTGCATGACGTAGCCCTTTTTTAGGCTCTCCCACTCCTTTTTTGCGCAGGCTTTTTGCGCCTCGTCTATGCTAGCAAACTCCTTTTGCGTCTGCCTTGTTTTGCCGTTTTTGATGCTCTCGCTGAGTAAAATTTGACCCTGCACGCGCAAATTTAATCGGTCGCCGCCGCTTAAATTTATCAAATTTTTCATTTTCGCTCCTGCGAATTAGTTTTAAAGATTATCACAAAGCGGCGATTAAAAGCCGCTAAATATCGATAATACCGAGGTGCGAAAGCAAAATTTTAACCCCGATTAGGATCAAAATCGCGCCGCCTAAAATGAGCGCCTTTGAGTGTAGATATTCGCCCGTTAGCTTGCCTGCGTAGCATGCTGCGACGCACAGCGCGAAGCAGACGAGCCCGATTACGCAACAGGCGTAGAGGATGTTTATCTCGCCGAAAGCAAAGGTCACGCCCACAGCCATCGCGTCGATACTTGTTGCGATCGCGCCCAGCACCAGTTCCTTCGTGCTTAGGCGGAAGCTGGACTCGTCCTGCTCGCGGCGGGATTCCGCGATCATCTTGACGCCTAAAAACGATAAAATTCCAAACGCGACGAAGTGATCGATCTGCGCGATAAATTTTACGAAATTTATCCCCAAAACGTAGCCTGCAAGCGGCATTATGAACTGAGCCGCCGCGTAGAAAAACGCGACGCGCGCGATCTGCGCAAATTTAAAATTCGGATATTTCGCGCCGTTTGAGATACTAAGCGCGACGCTGTCCATCGCAAGCGCGAAAGCGATGAGTAAAAGCTCCATATTTAGCCCTTTTGGTATTATAAAAGCGTTGATTATACATTAAAATTTTCGAAATAAAATAATCAATACTTTAATTAGGGAAAAACTTTGCTTAAAAAATTAATCTTTTGTTTATTGCCGCTATTTGCGACTGCTAGCTGGGAAGAGGTCGCCGTAAAGGGGCTGGACGTCGTCATCAGCGCAAACGTGGGCGATAGCGAAAATTTTAAAAACTCGCTAAGCACTTTGATAGAGCGTGCCGCAAATGAATACGAACGCGCTGGCGTGCAGGATTATGAGCTTGATCTGCCTAGCTACATTACCGAGCGCGCGGGCAAAAAAAGCATCGCCGTGCAGAATATGCAAAGGCTGGCGAGCAAGAAGCTAAGTCTTGCCGTAGAGCCGATCAAAAAGCTCGTACTCGCTAAAATAAAAGATATGTCCGAAGCCGATACTAAGGCGGTAATGAGCGGCGAGGTGCTATTTAGCCACTATCTGCGCACCAATGCCTTTGATGAAATTTACGAAATCATTCGCCCTTTGGCGCGTGAACTAGGAGCCGACGTGAGCTTTGCTAAAAGCTTTAAAAGTGCTGTTGGACGCGAGCCTGGAGACGATTTTAGTAGCGAATTTAGCAGCGCCTTTATCAACGAAAGCTTCGATTTTTTAAGCAAAAACGAAATGGAGTTTCGCAAAAACTCGGGCGCGATTTTAAACGCGATAAAGAAGGCCAGATAGGCGCGACCGCACTAAAATCTCGGTGAAATTTTACTTTAAATTTATGAAAAATTCTATCTCGGAGCTCGCGGAAAATTTTAATTCAAAATCCGCTTTAAATTTTATCTCAAATCAGGCATGCGAGCGCGCGAAAAATACAGCGCGCGGCGGTATGATAAATTTCGCTCCAGCTTCCCGCTTCAAAGGAAATTTTAAATTTAAAGACGCGGCCGCCGAGTTAAATTTTATGAGCGTGCGAAATTTAAAATTTTATCCCGCTTCGGCTGGTTTCGCCGCACGCAATCGTGCTTCGGCCAGTTTTGCTGCGCACAGTCTCGTCGCGCTTTATTCCGCTCCGCGAGTCGGAAATCCCGAAAGAAAATCCGCTTTAAGCTCCGCGGCTCTTTCGCCAAATTTAAAGTCCGCGCAGATTCCAAGCTGCGCCGAAAGCAAAGCTTTAAATTCCGTAAATGCCTCCGCAATAAATCCTTGCGAAAATTCTGCAAAGAATTTCAAACGAAATTTTATATTAAATTTTGCGGAAAATTTTACTTGCAACGGCGCAAATAGCGCAAGTTCGCTAAATCGTGCAAGCGTCGTAGACGAGCCAAATTTAAGCCCCGCAAAAAGCCTTGCCGCAGCTCATATGCGATGCTCAAAGAAAAATTTTACTGGGGTTCTTGCAAACGATCCTGGCTACGCTAATGCGCCGCAGGGCTTTGGATTGAAAAATTTTAAGGCGTGGAATTTTGCGAAGAAATCTAATTCGGCAGAGAATTCTAGCTCCGCTCGAAGCTTGAATTTCGCGCAGAATTTCGATTTCGCGCAAAGCTCTGATTCTACGCAGAGCCCTGCTGCCGCGCAAAATTCTGCCTCTACGCAAAACTGCACGCAAAGCTCGAATTCCGCGCAGAGTTTAGGGAAAAATTCCAATTCCGCACAAAACCGCGCGCAAAATCCCGTTCCGCCTAGCAGGCTGTGGGATCTGGGGCTGCTTTTCGTGGCGATCGTTTGGGGCTGCACCTTCGTGCCGGTTCAGCGCGCGCTGCATAGCGGCGACGTTTTTAGCTTTTTGTTTTGGCGCTTTTTGGCGGCGAGCATTTTTACCTACCTCGCCTGTCTGCGCTTCGGCGTCAAATTTGACCGCGGCACGATAAGGCGGGGTGTGTTTTGCGGGCTGATGCTATTTTGCGATTTTTCGTGCCAGACTATAGCGCTTGATTATGCGCTGTCATCGACGGTAGCGTTTATTTTGGGGCTTAACGTCGTCATCGTACCATTTTTAATGCTTGCGTTTTTCGGCAAAAAAGTCGGTGCAAGCGCCTTTGGCGGCGCGGTCGTGGCGCTTTTGGGGCTATATTTTTTTAGCGGAGCAAGCGGCGCGGTGGGATTTGGCATAGGCGAGCGGCTGACGCTGATTT
>NZ_CALIJF010000205.1 GCF_938018035.1 uncultured Campylobacter sp.
GAGCGCGCGACGAGCTGGTGCTAAGCTACGCGAAATTTGATAAGATCAGAAAAGTTAGCTACGAGCCGAGCTGCTTTTTAAGGGAAGCGGGGCTGGTGAAGTAAGCGAAATTTTGCTCGTCAAATTTGAAATTTCATTTTAGCGCGGGCGGATCATTTGAGTAAGAATTTTACTCCTCGCGTACGTTTGACGCGCCGCCTGCTATGACTTCTTTATCGGATTGCTTGGTAAGAATTTTGCCGCGTGATTTTTGCAAATTTTGCGATTTGTAAATTTTTGCAGTGCGGACGTTGTGAGATATTTTGCGGCTCACCAAATTTTACAGGCGGTAGTGAGGTTTGAAGCTGCGATTGAGAGGCGTGGTTGCCTGGGGCTTTTTTGCGAGCTGCGCGCGGGCTATGTGGTAGCGCGATCAGGAGCGGTCTGAAAATAGCGATATTTGCGGTGCGGGCGGTTGCAAAATTTTACGCCGCAAATGCGAGCCAAATTTTAAAATTTAGCTCCCGCTCTGCCGTAGAGTTTTGATGCGGTAAATTCTCCGTGAAATCTCGCACGGCTAGAATTTTGCAGAAGAATTCGACGGCAATAAAATTCCGCCGCCCTATTTCATCTTTCTCTTACTTTGAAATTTACGTGTTTTATACATCGCGGAGCTAAAATTTTATTTGATAAATTCCAAAAATACCGCAAATTCTACGACGAGTTAAAATTTACGAACGCGCCAAATTTACGGCGCTATAAATTTTTAAATTTCACTACGTATTGCGCGCGCTACAAAAAATACGCGCCCTGCCAAATTTGCCGCAGCGCGAAATTCCGAGCCGCGGCAACCCACATATTTGATAAATAGATTTCGCAGCGCAAATTACATGCTGGCAAATTTAATTTATCGCCGCGCAAAACACTATCCCGCGCAAATTTAGCGCAGCGCAAAGTCCTTCGCCGCGCAAATTCACAGCGTATTAAACACCCTATCTCCCGCATCTCCGAGACCAGGCACGATATATTTTTGCTCGTTTAATCTCTCGTCGATCGCCGCGGTAAAAACCTCGACCTGCGGGTAGATCTCGCTAAATTTATGAAGCCCCTCGGGCGCTGCGATGATGGAGATAAATTTGATTTTTTTGACGCCATTTTTCAGCAGAAATTTCACCGCGTCTATCGCCGTGCCGCCGGTCGCAAACATCGGATCGATGATGATTGCGGTGCGCTCTGCGGCGTCTGTGGGCAGCTTGGCGTAAAAAAACTCCGCCTGCGCGGTCTTTTCGTCGCGCTGAAAGCCCAAAAATCCTACGCTAGCGTCCGGTATGAGTTTAAAAACGCTATTTAGCATTCCAAGCGCGGCGCGCAAAATCGGGCAGATCATGATCTTCGTGGCGAGCTTATACGCGCTAGTTTGCGCCACGGGCGTATGCACGCTCACCTCGCGCAGCACCAGATCGCGCGTGGCTTCGAACATCATCAGGTAGCTGATCTCATCGACGAGCATGCGGAACTGAAATGGATCGGTCTCCCGATCGCGCAGGATCGTGAGCTTATGCTCGATCAGCGGGTGCTTGATCAGCCTCACGTTGGGCAGCTCGCACGCGGTTTGGTGCGTACATTTTTGGCTTTGGCTCATTTTCTCTCCTTAAATTTACTGAATTTTGCGCCCTTTGGGCATTTTAATCGTATGTTTTAGCGCGAGCTTTTGCCCCATGGCGCTGAAATTTCGCCGATAATGGCAACACGATTTTAAATTTAGCTCATTTTAGCTCGCAATGCACGCGTTACGTTTAAATTTAGCTTGGCGACTCGCTTTAAATTCAGCGCTTTTAAAAACGCAGTGCTTTAAATTTAGCTTGCGCGTGCCGCTTTTAATTTAGCCGCTATTTAAACAGGGCGCGCTTTTTATCGGCACGCTGGGCGCTACTTTTCGGCGAGCGCTCGCGACGTAAATTTCATCTGCGAAATTATCGTCTGAGGCGGCTTTAAATTTACTTAATGCTCTCGCTCGTGAGCCAGATTTTAAAATTCCAGCTGTCTTGCGCGCCGATAAAATTTTAATTTCATACGCACCTGTGCTCCACAGACAAGCCGAATGAACCGAGCGCGTATCTTTTTAAATTTAGCTCGGCGCAAGCGGTTAAATTTGCCGTGCCGAAGCGATCAAAATTTAACCGTAACCCCCTACTCCTTCACCACGCGCAGAAACGAATACACGTCCTGTACCCCGGGCGCGTGCGTCGCGTACCAGATCGCGTGCTTTTCGTGCTCGATGTCCGTTACCACGCCGCTAAATACCACGTCGCAGCCCACGATCGCCACGCGCACCGCAGTGCCCGAAACGTCGGTATCGGAAAAGAGGTTTTTCTTTAAATTTGCAAAAATTTCAAACGAATTGCAAGGATATTCGGGCTTTTTTATCCGCAAATAGGTATGCACGCGCCGCACGCCTTCGGTTTCATGCGCCAAAGCAAGCAGCGGCTCGCGCATCGCCTCGCTCTCAAGCAGCCCGATGAGATAGACCTCGCCGTAGAAGCACTCGACCTCCAAATCCCAGCTGCTAAGGCCTTTGGTAAATAGAATTTTGCTTTGGATTTTAGTCTGGATGAGCTTGTCGCTAGCGACCTCGCTGACGCTGCGGCGGTCGCGCGCTACGGAGTAGATGTCGTATACGCTAAGCGCGTTGCCAGCGGGCGCCAGCGGAGCCGCGCACGAGCTAAATAGCGCCGCGCAAGAGAGCAAAAACACCGACAAAAATGCCAGAAACAAAACCCTCAAACCCTCTCCAATCTCGTTTAATTTCTCGTTATTTCAATCACGCTTTTAAATTTAGCCCCGCGGGCGCCGTTTTGCCGCGGCATGAAATTTTGCGCCGTGAAATTTCACGGCTTAAAATTCCGAGCCAACGCGCCGCAAAATTTTACAATATAAATTTTAAAATTTACGTTGTAATTCGCACAGCTTGCAAAATTTTGCGCTTTCGCCATGGCGGAATTTCCCGCGCAGTATTTGTGGCCGTAAAATTCTACGCGGCTAAATTTTCATTGCAAATTTACCGCGCGAAATTCTACGGGGTAAATTTCTCGAGGCGGAATTCGCTGCCGTAAAATTTTATATTTCAAACCCGCGCCCAAAATTCCGCCCAGCCGCAGCTAATTCGTCGTAAGTCCGCCGTCTATCGCAAATATCGCGCCACTGACCCACTTCGCCGCATCCGACGCCAAAAACACCGCCGCCTCGCCGATGTCCTGCGCGCTGCCGATTTTGCCGAGTGGATAGATATTTTGCACCATCTGCTCGAACGCCTCGCGCCCCTGCGGGCTAAGCGCGCTTAAATTTCGCTCAAACTGCGGCGTCAGCACGCTCCCGGGCGCTATGGCATTAACGCGAATACCGAGTTTGCCGACCTCGAAGGCAAGCGATTTGGTGAAAGAATTTAGCGCGCCTTTGGTGATCGAGTATGCCGTTGTGGTGCGCCCCACGAGCATTCGGTTCGCAAAATACGACGAGATATTGATCACGCAGCCCTTGCTAGCCGCAAGCGCACCTAAAAGCCCCTGAGTAAGCAGATAGGGCGCTTTGACGTTTAGGTTTAGATGAGCGTCCAGCAAAGCTTCGTCGGTCGCTTCAAACGGTACTAATTTTCCCAA
>NZ_CALIJF010000206.1 GCF_938018035.1 uncultured Campylobacter sp.
TAGTCCCAAATTTTGCATAGCAGAATTTCGCAGCGTGCTATAAATTTTATGCGCCCCGAAATTTTGAAATTTTGTTTTGCACAAATACAGCGAGCTACAAAATTCCGCCAGGCGAATAAACCATACCGCTGCAAATTTTACATTTTTAAAATTCCCGTGCTCCTAAGCCTTTGATCGCTCGCCGTTTATTTTAAAGCCGGCGGAAGCTCAAACAAACTAAAGCTCATTTGAGCCGGGAATTTCGGATAAATTTAAATTTACGCACTAGAGTCTAAGCAATCGATCCAATAAGCGACGATTTAAAACGTTACCTCCCAGTTAAATCTAAAATTTCTGCGCGGCGCGTAAAACCTGCCGATGCCCGCACCCGTCGCCTGATCGATCATATTGACCGTTCCGAAAGCCCTGATCGAGCGGGCGCTATCCCAAGTGATATATTTGGCGTTGGTTAGGTTGTAAACGCCTAGACTAAAGTTAAAATTTTTTTGCGGCTTTGCATAAGCAATAACGTCCACTACCGTATAATCACCGCTTCGCCAACCTTTGGTATTATCGGTTACGGGCTCTCCGTTTACTATAGAAGCATCGATGTGCCCCCAATATGGATCCGTTCTTTCGACTTGGCTTTTCCAATACATATTGTAGGTATCTTTGCGCTTCTTGGCTCCTACGTCAGTTATGAAAAGATCAATGCCATATTTGTCGCCGGGCGTAGAATAGCCGATATTATAGACGGAAGTAGGCGGTTGGATCGCATTCATCGGCACCTCTTCGCCCCTACTGCATCCGGAGTTTGAATCATTGGCGTTTGAGCCGTTGCTGGCGCACGACATTCTGCCTTTTTGTCTGCTGTATTTATATCCCAGCCTAAATCCCTCCAGGCTCTCCGATACATCGCCGAGCTCCAGATGGGTATTTATCTCAAATCCATGCACTTTGGCGCTATCTCGGTTTACATTTTGATAAAACGGATACGGTATCTGCTGATCTACGACTTGTAAATTTCCCAAAAATTCAAGATCGATAAAATTTTTATAATCCGTCTTAAAAACATCAAAAGTTATGTGGCCTCTCTCGCTATAAAAAGTAAGAGCGATCTCTTTCGTCCTTGCGATTTCTGGTTCTAAAAATATATTAGGACGGATCGAAAAATCAGGATGTTTAAAGGTCATATACGCTTCGTCTGATGTCGGAGCGCGGAAACCTTTAGAACTTTTTAGCTGTATTCTTATCCAATCCAGCGGATCTAAATTTAGACCTAGTTTATATGAGCCGCTTTTGTATTCCTTCTCTCTTAGCAGGAATTTTAAATTTTGCTGATAATTTTCCTCTCCATAAGGAGTGTAGTAACCATGTATTCCGTCATAGGGGTTGTAAGGATACGGCACCCACAAACCGGTTATGATGCCTCTGGGCACTTCGGGATAGCCGGTATATTTCGGTTTATGCTTTACCTTGTCGTAGCGATAGCCAAGATCAAAGCCTACATATTTGGTTATTTGAATTTCATCTCCGATATAGCTTGCCGTAGTCGTAGTTTGTACCGGGATCAGATAGGTGCTCACCGCAGTGGTATTGCTTCTTAGATTGCCATTCATATGCCAATCTGGATTTGGCACATTATTTACATTACCGAAAAATATACTATCCCACCATTGTGAATTGCCTGCATAAAACCCGTCTTTGTTCGTCATCGATTTATCGGTCTTATCTAAAAGTCCGCCGTATGATATGGAATTATCGATGATGTTAAATAGGCTAAGCTCTTTCTCAAAATCCAAATTTAATTGTTGCGTTTCGGTATCCAGTGTCCTATCGGTATATTGTATGGAATTATAGCCGTCCGTTCCTGGAGTTAAAAAAGATAATTTATGGTATTTTGTTCCATCATCTGCATCGCTAGAATCTCTTTTTATGGTTCCGTAAGTTCTTCCGTCGGGAAGAGTATGTTTTTCCAGCTCTCTTTCTACGAGTTCATAATTATAATTCCAAGTATTCCCATCGTATGTTTCTTTTAATACTTTAAATTTTTTATTGCAATCTATTTTGGAGCAATCTACATAAGTTGAATGATAAACATCTCCCCACATGTCAATTGCGGATCCAAGATGTGCTTTATAATCGTCGTTAAGCCTAAGCACATTACCCGAGCCATCTCTTACGATATAAGCTTCCTCCGCTACATCCCCAGGATCGACGCTTATAGGTCTATTATTTTTATCTACTAGATTATGCGTACCGGAGCTCGAGTCTAAATGCATTCCCGATGGATTTTGTGTTTGCTGGCAGGCGCTTCCTTGGCAGCCCTCTCTATTGATCGCGCGATTTTTAATGTTTTGCTTCGAGTATGAAATTTTAACGTGATCCCAAAGCGGCGTCTCGCTGAAATTTTCGTAGCTGAATTGCACGTTTCTTCGATCGGAGCTGTCGTGGTTCGTCCTGCTTCCGTATCGTTCCGGAGCGCCCGGGCGACTGCCGAGCCTGAGCGTGTAAGATAGGTCTTCGCCGTCGGAATTGAGCTTTGAGTTATCCACCGCAACGGAAAATCTATTCTCGTCGCCGGGTTGAAATCCAACCTTTACGAGCGTGCTTTTTTTGGTTATGGTATAAGGGTCTGCTTTTTCGCGAGTTTTACCTATGTGAAGTTTGTCCTCTTTACTATCATATATGTCGTAGAAATAGTTTTTTCTTTCATGACCGTGTCTATCGGTGTTTATAACCAAAAGATCAAACCAGCCGTATCTAGCCGCACCGGTGAAGGAGTGAAAATTTTGGCTATCGACGCTTTGATAGCCCTGTTTAAAACCGAAATGATAGTTCTTTTCCGTCAAGAAATCCCTGGCGTCTTTGGTTTCAAACATAACCGATCCGCCGAGTGCGCCGCTTCCCGCTTTTATGGAATCGGCTCCTTTGGTGATATTGGCCGTTTTGACATTTTCCATCTCTACGCCGTTTCTTGTGTTATTAAAATTTCCATACCCCTCAAAGAGGTCTTTAAAGCCCTGCGAGCTTAGAGTCTCCGCTTGACGAAGCCCGTCCACCGTGATAGCCACGCGGTTTTCGTCCACGCCGCGAACGGCGTATCCGCTAGCGCCGAATCTGCCCGTCTCGACCGCTGTGATACCCGTTTGGTATCGCACCAAGTCTCTACTATCGGTGATCTGCTGCTTCTTGATAGTCTGCGCGGTAGTTTTAGTTTCGCCGACCTTTTGCTCGGCTACGCTTTGCGAATCGACATTGCCCGTTACCTGAATAGTTCCTAATTCTTGCGAATTTGCCTGATCTTCCGCATAAAGCCCGCCGCACAAGAGCAGCGAGGCATAGACGCACACAGAGATCCTCTAGACATTCATTCTTCCTTTTAAATGATTATAGAATTGATTATTAACGCGGCGAATAATAATACAAAGATTTTTAATGTTTAATTAAATTGCAGTTTAAATTTAGGGATAAATTTTAAATGCTTGAAATTTTGATTTTTTAAGAAGTATAAAATTTTGAATAGGTCAAAAAATACGTAATAGGTGCATTTTAAGCTTTAATATAGCGCTAAATTTTGCAAAGCGTTTTTGAAACGGCTAGCAAAAATACTGAAAATTATAAAAGGGCGAATGATAATAAAGCGCATTTTATAATATGTAGCGTGCTTTTAAAATTACGATATTTTGTCGGTAATTTTAAAATTTTATACCCAATCGCTGCGTTATAAATTTAGGATCTTAATTGATTGTCGCCTCGCGAGATTTATTAGTAGGTTTATTTATCAGCGCCGAAATAGGGCATAAATTTTGTTTGGTAAAATTTAGATCGTGCTATAAATTTTATGCGCCGCGAAATTTTGAAATTTCGTTTTGCACAAATACAGCGAGCGGTAAAATCCCACCACATAAATAAACCATATCACTACGTTGCGGGCATTGATAATCTACTCGT
>NZ_CALIJF010000207.1 GCF_938018035.1 uncultured Campylobacter sp.
GTTTAAATTTCATCCTAAGCCGAGCGGAATTCCAATTAAAATTTAGCTCAACCCGCCTACAATAATTCGGCTGCAAATTAGCGCGACAAGAAAAGTCAAAATGGCAGCGTTACTAAATTTTAAGGCGTGCGGTAGAAATTCTACGCACGCCACAGCGTTCGCAAGTCGTCGCTTTTAATTAAATCTAGCGCCGATGCTAAATTCGAAGCTATTTGTGTCGTCGTGCGGTTTTTTATTAAGCGGCTTGACGAAGTATAACTGCAAAGGCCCCATCGGCGTCATCCACTCGATACCGGCGCCCGTGCTGTAGCGCTCCTCCTCATTCCAATCATGATCGCCGATCATTCCGTAGTCAAAAAACGTTACAAAGCGCATTTTAAGCCTATCGACTACCGGAAAGCTTAGCTCAAAGGAGTTATTGAAGCTCTGCATGCCGCCTGTTTCGATATAGCGGCAATTATTTGCATTTAAGCAGATCTCTTTTTTCGGGATACTGCGACCTTCGTAGCCTCTAATGCTTTTCATTCCGCCTAGGAATAGCTTTTCGTTGATCGGGATCTTTTTATTACCTTCCCACATATAGCCCGTTGCAGCTTTGTATCTAAAGATAATGTCGTGATCGATATAATCTCGCAAGCCAAAATAGTAGTTAAACGATCCTCGCGCCTTGGTGTAGTCCATATCGCCGCCAAGACCCGCGTATTCTAAGCTAGCACTTGCGATCATACCGCTTCTTGGCAAGTAATAATCATCTGTGCTATTATATGTAATAGACGGGATAATCGAGCTTTTTAAATTCTTGCCATCTAGATAGCCTGCTTTGGCGTAATATTCGTTTAAGCCCTTAATCTCGCTTTTTTCGAGATAATACGTAAGACTTACATCGGTATTGCGCCCGATCTTGCGACCGCCCGTGATTGAAAATCCGTAAGATTTCTCATCGTAATCGTCCCAGTCGTAATCGTTGGCAAAGATCGATCCGCCCAAGCTATACTCAGAATCAAACACTCTAGGATTGGTTAAGCTCAAGCGTCCGCTTAACTGATCGTCGCTCTTTTCGACCGAGAATGCGCCGTGAAGGCCGGTGCCAAATACGTTACGATCACTGATACCGCCACTAAGCAAAATTCCATCCTCGCTGCCATATCCGATACCACCCGTGATAGAGCCTGTAGGAGCTTCTTTAACTGCGACTTCAAGATCGATCTGATCGTTAGAAACGCGGTTTTCTTTAATCTCCACCTCATCGAAATACCCCGTGCGTTTTAAAGAATTTAACGAATCGTTGTAGTCGGTTTTGCTATATAAATTTCCCTCGGTCAGATACATCTCGCGGCGAATGACCTTATCCTCGGTCTTATCGTTACCCGAAATCGTTACGTTTCTAATATAGACTTTATCCTCAGGGATGACTTGATACGTGATAGCAACCGTGCGAGCTTCTTTGTCCTGCTTAGTCTTAGGCACGATGCGCACATAGGCGTATCCCTGATCCGCAACTAAAGTCTCTAGCGTATTCATATCGCGGCGCAAACGCTCGGAATTCATTGTATCGCCCTTTTGAAGCTTGAAATCATCCAAAACCTTTTCTTTATCAAGCTTGATTATATCTGCAGGATACTCGATATCTACAGAGCTTACGGTGTATTGCTCGCCCTCGCTGATATAGTAGGTAAGATCAGCAGTGTAATTATCCATATCGGCATTAAGTAGCGGCGCAGAAACCTGTGCGTCTAAGTAGCCTTTTTTATAATATTCTTCTTGAATTCTATTTGCGTCGTTAGGAAGCTCGGCGGTTTTTACCTTGCCATCGTTAAAGCCCCACATCCAGCCCAGCGTCTCGCGTTCTTTATTGGCGACGGATGGCTCAATATCGTCATAGTCGAGCTTGTCTGCGCCTACTAAATTTACCTTATCGATGATGATATTTTCGCCGCGATTTACCTCGATCGTTAGCAAGATGACCGATTTATCGTCGTTGATCGGCTTTGGATAAAATTCCACCACGGTGTCAAAAAAGCCCTTGACTTCGTAGTATTGCTTGATGCGGGTCTCAGCTTTTTTAGCAGCCACCTCATCGTAAACCTGACCCGGACGCAAGCCGATGAGCTCATTGATCTTGTCGCGATCATTGGTAACTACGTTTTTGATCTCGACCTTGGCGATGGTCGGTTTTTCGGTTACGTTGATAGTGACCGCGCCGCCTTGTTCGCTGATATAAACGTCGCTGAAATAGCCCTGCTCAAATAGCTTTGAAATCGCAGCATTGGTGTTTTCGCCGTTAAGCTCATCGCCTACCTTAAGCCCCGAAATTTGCTGTGCGACCTGTGGAGAAAGATGCCTTAGCCCTTCAAATTTAATGGATTTGATCTGCGCGGCGCACGCCACGGAAATCCCGCCTACTAAGAGTAAAAAAACGCTTTTTTTCATAAAATTTTACCTAAAAACGAAAATAATTTGCGTATAATACCACATTAAAATTAAAACTTGCATATATCAAAAAGGAATTTTATGAAGATAGGAATTATCGGTCTGGGTCTCATCGGCGGCTCTCTTGGGCTATGTCTAAAAAGCACCAAAATAATTAGCGCCGTCTATGGCTGCGACATCAGCCGCGAAAATGAAAAAGAAGCTCTGCGACTCGGGCTCGTGCATGAAATTTTAAGCCTGGAGCAGATGAAGCAAAGCTGCGACGCGATCTTTCTCGCAATCCCCGTGGAGGCAATTATTGAGACGTTGCAAAAACTAAGCGACTGCAGAAGTGAAACGACAATCATCGATCTGGGAAGTACGAAATTCAAAATTTTGCAAAACTGCCCGCCGCAGATTAGACGAAATTTCATCGCAGCTCACCCAATGGCTGGTACCGAAAACTCCGGCCCGCAGGCGGCATTTAAGGAGCTTTTAAACGGCGCAGTAGTCGTCATCTGCGACGATCACGGCGCGGATGAAGTGCATATCAAACGAGCGGTCGAAATTTTTTCGTTCGCAGGGATGAAGATCGTATTTATGGACGCAAAAAGCCACGATCACCACGTGGCGCTCATCTCGCACCTGCCGCATGCGATCAGCTACTCGCTCGTAAATAGCGTACTAAAAGAGGAAAATCGCCGCAACATCATAAATTTAGCCGGCGGCAGCTTCTCGGGCATGAGCCGTATCGCCAAGAGCTCGCCGCAGATGTGGGTCGATATTTTTAAGCAAAACCGCACGAACCTGCTAGGCGCAATCGATGCTTTTAAAAACGAACTGGATCTTTGCGTGGGGATGATTCGTGACGAGCGCTGGGATGAACTTGAGGCGTGGATGTATGAAGCGCGTAAGCTAAGGGATATTATTTAAAATTTCACGCGACCTGACTGCGCGACGGACGCTGCAAGAGCACGCCTTTAAATTCTAAAATTTCGCCTTCAAATAGCCCGCTTAAATTTAAATTTTAATCCGCGCTATCCCGATACAAACTCAAAAATCTATACACTCCTGCGTAAAAATTTTCTTTGAGGGAAACTCCAGCGCGCAAAGCCTCGCCTTCTCGCCCCAGTGCTTTTTATAAACACAGCCCAGATCGATATTTGCGCTAAATTCCGTAATGACGGGCTTTTTTACCGGCGTGTGCCCGTAGACGTTAAAAATTCCATCATTCGCGCTATCATCTCCGCGCCCGCTTAGCACATGAGCGGCGAAGCTTTTCGCACGCTCTGCATCGTGTCTAATCCCCCACGCGCGACCCACTGCGGAGTGCGATACGACGAGAGCGCGACCGCTTTCATCGCGCAAATCATACTCGAGGTAAATCGGCAGCCGCGAGACAAACCGCAGATGCTCCTTGCATTGCTTCACGCCTCCGTGACGATAATACGACGCTAGCGTCGCTT
>NZ_CALIJF010000208.1 GCF_938018035.1 uncultured Campylobacter sp.
GCTGCAGCTGCCGGGGATCTTCGTATTCGTGGGGCTTGACGTGCGAAACGAGGTGCTAAAGGGCGATGATGGTAAGTTCATTTGCGACATCACGCCGGGCGGACAGGTCGCGGTAAATTTAAAGATGCAAACAAGCGTACACGGGCTGTTCGCGGCGGGCGATATGAGACAGGATGCGCCTAAACAGGTCGTCTGCGCGGCAGGCGACGGCGCGGTTGCGGCACTTAGCGCGATCGCATATCTGCAAGAACACGATAAATAAGCTTGTATTCGGGCTAAAATTTTACGGCGCGGCGGGCGAAGCTACTTCCGTCACGCTTTTTAAATTTAAAAGCCCGCGTCAAATTTGAATGAAATAATGAAATTTTGACGCAAGGCGGCTCAAATTTAAAATTTCGTCAAATTGAGCCGCAAAATAATGCTATCGTCTTTTGCGGAAACGCTTCCGAGCCGAAACGTCTTTTAAAAATTCAGATAAAATTTTATTGTCTTTCGTAGAAAGTCGCAAGGGCGTCTTCCGCCGTTTTTCTATTATTAAATGCCGATCTTATCTTAATAACATCATCAATTATATCTTTAGTCACTATAAATTTATCTGATAAACTTACGCTCTTATCGGCATTCACGATAAAATTTAATTCGATCGCAGCCTGTGGCGGCAGCTCTGCTGCCCTTCCAAGCTGTAGCCTTATTTGGCTAGGCGTTAGCTGCGAATAATAAGCGACGTCTTCTAATGAATCAATAATATTACTCATATAAATCGCAGAAGTTTTTGGTTCACCATCCTTTAGTATTTCATCTTTTAATTTATCGTCGCAATCAACTGGCTTTTTTTGAAATGAGTAATCTATTTTGCCTCTGTCTTTGAGCTCCTCTTGAAATTTCGTCTCATTTATTTTGCAATGTTCATTTGCCAATTTAAGTAAACGCTGTTGTTTATCATCAGATTTATCTTTATAGAAAAGCACGGCACCTCTTAAAGACGTGTTTAGCGTAGCCTCTTTATATTTTTTGTTAAAGGCATCTACATCGACCTTTACTTTCTTCATATCCACGTCGCAGACCATCTTAACCGTCTTTAATCCGCCGTTTTCCTCTTTGCTCCAGGTGACACTTTTGCAGATTTTCGAGCCCTCGATCGCCGCGCCGATACTCATAGATTTAAAATCTGGCAAGGTGTAGTTTTTGACAAGCTCTACATCGTCATCGCCGCATCCTGTTAAAATCAACGCCGCAAGCGCAGCGCTTAGTACATATTTCATCTTCGCTCCTTTGAGATAAATTCTGAAAATAATGCTACCCCCCCCCCTACTTAAAAACGTATAAATTTAGAGCTAAAATTTGAAATAAATTCGCAAAGCGCTAGAGACCAGGAATCGTAAAGGTGAAATTTGATGAAAGAATTCGGCGAGAGAGGGAGGGAATCGAACCCCCCGGAAAACGGTCAACC
>NZ_CALIJF010000209.1 GCF_938018035.1 uncultured Campylobacter sp.
TTACGATTTTTGGCTCCAGAGCTTGCGCGCCCAGCGCCAAAAGCGGAAGCAGGAGCAGGAATTTTAATGCGCTTGGAAAGCTAAAACTTCGCATTAAATTTAAGCCCAAATTGAGCGAATTTTGCGCGGCTTTGCAGGTTTTCATATTTTGCTTCCTTTTGGCTTGGTTAAATTTGAAGAATTTTAAAATTTGAAGCTAAATTTTAGA
Source organism: uncultured Campylobacter sp. (assembly GCF_938018035.1). Taxonomy (GTDB): domain Bacteria; phylum Campylobacterota; class Campylobacteria; order Campylobacterales; family Campylobacteraceae; genus Campylobacter_B. The sequence continues at coordinate 209 of NZ_CALIJF010000209.1, forward strand.
TAAATCCTCACGGAGTTTGGACTGTGGATTTGGTTTATGATGCGGGCGGAGCGTAAGCCGTGCCCGTAAGCCTGCACGCGCTGTTTAACGGAGCTGAGCGTTAAATTTCGGCGCGCTTTAACATATCTGCGACGATCGTCCACTCGCGCACGAGCCTTTCAAAGCTAAAATTTGCATTCGCAGGGCTAGTCGAGGGTAGCTTGACGGGCTCTTTGCCGGTTGCGTTTAAAATTTGAGTTTTTAGGTATTTTTCACAGATTTCATGCGCCTTGCCGCCGTTTGCGAATACCTGCGCGATACGCGCGCCGCTAAAGATCGGCTCTAAATTCGCAGGCACGACGGCGGTCATTTTGGCGTCGCTCGAGCCCTTTATCTCGCAGCAGATCGCCGCGTCGTAGATGGCGATGCCGCGGGCGAGCAGGAATTTTATCTTTTCATCCGTGCTCGCAGGCGGCGGCGCGTTTAAAATTTGCGCCAGCACCCGCCAGAAGCGATTTTGCGGATTTGCGTAGTAAAAGCCCAGCTTGCGAGAGGGGGCGGAGGGAAAGGAGCCGAGGATTAAAATTTTAGAATTTTTATCAAAAATCGGCTTAAAAGGGTGGCTCTGGCTCATTTTACGCCTGCTTTGTATTCGCCGAAAACGCCCGCCGGAGCGCCATAAATTTATCTTTCATTTTCACTTTATCTCTCGCAAATACCCGAATTTCGCCTGTGAAGCAGCTTGGAGCTGAAGTTGCGCGGCGGCAGATATTTTGGCGCACTCGCTGTATAGTGGCTCGCAGTAAAAATTCCGATGGTCTTGCCGCGGCGCGCGATTTGGGCCTAAATTTCAGCTTTCCAAGACCACAAAGCAGAGCTTTCGCGGCTAAATTTAAAGCCTCGCGACGGCAAAATTTTAACCGTCGCGGCAGTTAAAATTCCATCCGCCGCAACTGCCCCGAACTGCCACGCGCTAAATTTTAGGTACCGAGATTACGCGCACGAGCTCGCCCTTTTTGAGCTCTTTGACCTCGAGCGGCGCGACGAGCAGGACGCTATCGTCGTCTAAATTGTTCAAAATCGCGCTGGAGCCTTGCTTTTTGCTTTGCAGGCTAACAAAAAGCCGCCCCTCTCTGTTTTGCAAAACGGCGGGCATAAACTCCAGCCACCGCGTCTTTTTTACGTAGTCGTGATCCAAGATTGCGCTAAATTCGGTGTTTTCGTGCACGCCGAAGGATTTTTGCAAAAATACGCGCAGAAACAAAATGCACGTAATGAGCGCCGAGAGCGGGAAGCCCGGGAATGCGAAGATATATTTTTCGCCGGTTTTGGCTACGCGCACGTGGCGGCCCGGTTTGATCGCCGCACCTTTTACGATGAGCTCAAATTTTGATTGTAGCGTGCTTTGCACGAAGTCGTAGTCTCCGACGCTCACTCCGCCGCTGGTTAGAAGTATGTCGGCGCTCTGTAAAGCCGATAAGATCGCGCCTTCCAGCTCTTTTTCGTCATCGCGTACTAGAGGCATTATCATCGCTTCGCAGCCTAGCTGCGTTACTAAATTTGCAAGCGCGATGTGGTTGGAGCTGTAAATTTGAGCGTCGTTTTCGAGTTTTTCGCCCAGATCCTTAATCTCGCTGCCGGTGGCTAGGATCGCTACTTTTGGGCGGATGAATACGCTTATATGAAATAGACCAAGCTCTGCTAGCAGCGCGATTTGCGAAAAGCCGAGCTTCGTGCCGCTACGAAGCAAAAGCTCGCCCTCGCGGTAGCTCTCGCCCGCTGCGCGCACGGCAAAGCCCGCCGCGACAGGCTTTGCGACGATAATTTCGCCGCCTTGTACCTGCACGTTTTCGATCGGCAGAAGCGTGTCGCTACCCTCGCACATTAGCCCGCCAGTGAAGGTTTTGACGCATTCTCCCGCTTTTGCCGCGGCGCCAGGCATCTTGCCTGCAGGCGTCGTGCCGACGATCTTAAATTTAGCCCCCTCGCTTAGATCTGCGCCCTTTAGCGCGTAGCCGTCCATCGCGGCGGTCGGGCGGCGCGGAGTGCTAAAAGGCGCTGCGACGTCGCTTGCCAAAATACGCCCCAGCGCCTGCGTGATCGCGACTTTTTCGATGCGCGATGACTTTTGCACCGTGCTTGCGAAGCGCTCCATCGCGCTTTCAAATTTTTCAAATTCCATCATTTGCCTCCTACGATTTTATAAATTTGATCTTCATTTATCAGTTTCGAGTTAAATTTCACAACGAGTTCGCCATCGGTCTCGTAAATTTCAATAATGCCCTTTACGCCCTGTAGTGCGGAAAAATCGCCGCCTTTAGGAAAGTATAAATTCTTAAAAAGTTTTGGATCGCTCAGCCTAGAAAGTAGCACAAGCCAGATCACACCCAAAACCGCGACGCCAATGCCTAGCGCTTCGATGCCAATTTTGCCAAAAAGTGCGCCGCCGCATAGCCCGCCCAAAAAACTGCCAAAAAATCCGAACGAATTAAAAATCCCAAGTGCGGCGCCTTTTTGAGCGACTTTGGCAAATTTGGACGCAAGGCTTTGCATAATGGGCTCATGCGCGTTAAATCCCACGAAAAAGAGCATCACACCCACCACGAAAGCGCTCGCCCCGCTAGCAAACGCAAAAATCAAATACGAAGCGATGAAAAAGCAAATGCCGATAAGTAGAATTTGCTTAGCTAGCGCGCGCTTTTCGCCTAAAGCACCGCTCGCGCCCATCGCGGTAAAGCCGAAAATAGCGCCTAGAGCATAAATTTTAGTCAAATCACTTTTGGAAAGTCCGAATTTTTGCACGAGCAAAATTGGAATTAGAAAAAACGCTGCCGTCATGAAAGCTTTTTGAAAAAAATTCGTTAAATTCATAAGCATTAAATTTTTATCGCTCAAAAGTGAGCCGAGCGGGACCTTTTGACGCAGAGAGCGGATATGCGGTTCGGTAGGTACTACGAAAAAAAGCAGCGCCAAACATAAAAGCGTAAGTGCCGAACTTAGATGAAATAGGCTGGCAAGTCCAAATTTGGCGCTTAAAAGCGGACTTAAAATCATTGCTACGCCAAAGCTCACGCCTATCATCGCGCCCATTACCGCCATCGCCTTACCGCGCTCTTCCTCTCGCGTAAAATCGCTAATTAGTGCGGTAGCTACGGCTCCTACAGCACCGCAGCCTTGCAAAAAGCGCCCAAAAATCATCGTATAAATGCTCTCACTCGCCGCGCAAACGCAAGCGCCCACGATAAAAAGCGCCAGCCCTATAGCAAGGGTTTTCTTACGTCCGATCTTATCGCTTAGCACTCCAAATGGCGTTTGCAAAATCACTTGCATAATCGCATAAATTCCAAAAAGTAGCCCCACTAGGCTTTCGTTTGCGCCGTGCAAGCTCAATGCATACAGGCTAAGCACGGGCAGCAAAATAAATAATCCAAAAAACCTCGTAGCGATGATAAAACTAAGTGGAAGGACGCTTTTTAGCATAATCTTAGACCTTAAATAATATGAAATTTGCGCCGATTATAGCCAAAAATCGTAATGAATTCTTTGATTTTGGGTAAAATGGCGCATTAAATTTAAGGAGAGCGGATGAAAATCTTACTTGCGACGAGCAACAAAAATAAAGTAAAAGAGATAAAAGAATTTTTCACGGAATACGAAGTGTGTGCACTCGGCGAGGTGCTGGATCCTTTTGAGATCGACGAGTGCGGCGCGAGCTTCAAACAAAACGCGCTTATCAAAATTCGCGCAGTGCATGAGGCGCTAAAAAGTAAAAATTTACAGAGCGAATTTTTTGTGTTAAGCGACGATAGCGGTATCTGCGTGGACGCGCTGGGCGGGGCTCCGGGGATATTTTCGGCGCGCTTTAGCGGAGCGGACGCGACGGATGCGAGCAACCGCGAGAAATTAGCCGTTAGCCTACGCGCGCTGGGGCTAGAGGAGAGCCCTGCGCATTACACGGCGGCGATCGCGCTAAAATGCGATTTGGGCGAGTTTTGTACGCACGGCTTCATGCACGGCACGGCGATAACGCAGCAGCGCGGGCAAAACGGCTTCGGATACGATTTTATGTTTATTCCGCGCGGATTTGACCGCACGATCGGGGAGCTACCCGCTGCGGTGAAATTTGAAATTTCGCACCGTACGAAGGGGCTGGCGCTGATGCAAATTTTGTTGAAAAATTTAGAAAAACAGATGAGGCTTGCTAAATTTCATTAAATTTAAAGCCGTAAAAAGCGGAATTTAAGAAAAAATATATATAATACGCTTTTTATTCAATCCACAAAAATCTACGGAGCGTAGCGCAGGCTGGTAGCGCATCTGGTTTGGGACCAGAGGGTCGAAGGTTCGAATCCTTTCGCTCCGACCATTGTGGTGAGTTTAGCTCAGTAGGTTAGAGCATCAGATTGTGGTCCTGAGGGTCGTGGGTTCGATTCCCACAACTCACCCCACTTTATGCGCTCGTAGCTCAATTGGATAGAGCAACAGACTTCGGATCTGTAGGTTGAAGGTTCGACTCCTTTCGAGCGTACCACTGATTTGATATTTTGCGCTCATAGCTCAGTTGGATAGAGCAACGGCCTTCTAAGCCGTAGGCCAGAGGTTCGAATCCTCTTGGGCGTACCATATTAAGCTCATATTAAGAGCTTTTTGGCTAATATGCGCTTTCTTTTTTGCGGATGTGGTGAAATTGGCAGACACACCAGACTTAGGATCTGGCGCCTCACGGCATGAAGGTTCAAGTCCTTTCATCCGCACCATCCATTCTACGCGTTCCGGATTAGCTCAGCGGTAGAGTAGGCGGCTGTTAACCGCTTGGTCGCTGGTTCGAATCCAGCATCCGGAGCCACTTAAATTCCCTAATCCTTAATTAGTAAAATATAAAATTTTAGTGCAAAATACCTTTTATATATTAAGCTCTATAAAAAATGCCTTTCGTAAATTTACTGAAAACGCAAGCATATTAAATATAGCAACTCGTTTGTATTGTAAAAATGATATAAAATTCACATACAAAACATATATTTACATTAATGTGGACATAAATCCGTCCTCTTTACATAGTAAAATACCTCCAAATAAACAAGGAGGCACTAATGAAAAACAGAAATTTATTCGTAGATAGCGAGATATATGACCTTGCCAGTCTTTGGATACTCAGAGCGATATTTTGTGCTGGAGGACAAAGAGAATTTCTAAAATCCAAATATGGCAACCTTTTGGAATTTTTAGAGATTAATTCGGACGAGCCAACCCGGCAAGATATTAAAATCCTAAAAGATAAGCTTGCCGTTCTTGAGAAAAGCAAAATTTCATGCGAGTTAAAAGAGCTCGAATATAATTTAAATTTGCTTCAAGCAAATTTAGGTTTAAACGATACCGAAAAGGCTATTTTGAGGTTCGTCGCGATTATGTTTAATTACGAAATCGTTTCGGACGCTTGCGAGCTGACAGAAAATTTAAACGATAGACAGGCTGCAAAAGCCATATCACAGATATTAAATTTAAGCTTTATTGACGTGCAAAGAGCTTTTAAAAAAGATGGAATTTTTGCTAAAACTTCACTTATAAAATTAGATATCTACGGACGCAATTTAAGATCAAAAATTGACGTGATAAATAACGACTTCATAGGCGCTTTATTTGTTAAATGCGAAAGCATAGACGAAATTTTCGCAAGCACCATAAAACCTTGTAGCAATACAAATTTAACTCTTAAAAATTATGCTCATATTAAAGATGATACGCAAATTTTAATCTCTTTTTTAAAAAATGCTATCCGCAAAAGACAAAAAGGCGTAAACGTGCTTTTTTACGGTTCTGCAGGTACAGGCAAGACCGAGCTTAGCAAGGTTTTAGCAAAAGAATTAAGTTTAAAGCTTTATGAGGTTGCTTATGGAGACGAAAGCGGATACGATAATGAAGCCCAAAGAATAAAATCTTATTGCCTCGCGCAAAATATCTTGCAAGCAGGTTCAAATTTGCTGATGTATGATGAGGCTGAGGATGTATTTAACATAAATAACGATGAGAAAAGGCAATACGGCAAAGCCTTTATAAATAGAGCTCTTGAAACCAATGAAGTACCTACTATTTGGATTACGAATAATATTTATAGCATGGACGAGGCCGTCATTAGACGTTTTAATCTAGCCATAAAGCTTGAGGTGCCTAATAAAAATGTAAGAGCGAGGATCATCAAAGAATATAGCGCAAATTTGATAGATAATAAGCTAATCAATAAACTTGCAAAAAATAAATTTATTGCGCCCGCAATCATTAGCAATGCAAGCTTAGTCGTTTCGAGCTTAAGTTTAAGAGATAAAAATAAGGCTTTTGAGCGCGTGATAAGCAACACTTTAAAAGCGCAAGGCTACGGCGCGCTAGAAAAGGACAAGAAAAAAGACAGATTAAAAGATGATCTACCTAGCAGCTATGATCCAAATTTCGTAAACTCAAGCTGCGACCTAAACGAGCTAATGCAGGGCATAAAAGAGAGCAAAAGCGCTAGGATTTGCCTTTACGGAGTACCAGGAACCGGGAAGAGCGCCTATGCTAAATTTATCGCTAAAAGCCTAAGAAGGCCTATTATCATCAAAAAAGGAAGTGAGCTTTTATCTATGTGGGTCGGCGGAACCGAGAAAAATATAGCCGAGGCTTTTAAAGAGGCTGGTAGCAAAAAAGCAGTGCTCGTATTTGATGAAGTCGATAGCTTTTTACAAGATAGAAGCCTAGCTGCTAGAAGCTGGGAGGTAACTCAAGTAAATGAAATGCTAGTGCAGATGGAGAGCTTTGGCAGCATCTTTATCGCTACGACGAATTTGATCGATAATCTCGATAAAGCAAGTCTTAGAAGATTTGATTTAAAGCTTGAGTTCGGATATTTATTGCCAAATCAAGCATTAAATTTGTTCAAAAAAGAGTGTGCATCACTAAGGATAAAATTTGACGAAAACCTAGCTGCAAGAATTTCGGATTTAAGCTTTTTGGCGCCAGGAGATTTTGCGAGCGTGCGAAGACAGGCTAAATTTAAAAAGGTTAAAAACAGCGATGATTTTTATGAGAGATTAGAACGGGAAGTGGCTTTAAAAAATGAAAAGAAAGTAAAAAGGATAGGGTTTTAGCAACACAACTAGCGGAATTAAAATGGTATCATTTTTATTTAAAGGATAAAAATTTTAGGCTTTTTATAGTAAAATTTTAAAAGATTTAAGGAGAAATACTATGACAAATGACGACAATGAGCAGAATAATTACATTTTAAGTGTAGATGACATACTAAGTAGCGCAAATTATCAAATCCCATACTACCAACGCCCATATGTATGGAGTGAGGATTTGGCTTTAGGACTGCTTTCAAGCATTAAAAGATCGTTTAAAAATGGAAGCTCTAATGAAATTTTACTAGGGCACATAATTTTGCATAAGGAAGCACATGAAAACAAAGAATTAATTAACAATATAGTCGATGGGCAGCAACGTATAACTACACTAGCCATTATTTTAAAAGCTCTGGGTGATAATGAAGTGCCTTTTTTAGATAATAAAATAAATTTCTTATCGCATAAGGCTTTGAAAAGAAATTTCGATCTCTTGAAAGCGGAGTGCGACAATATAAAAGACAAAGAAAAATTTATAAGTTACATAAAGAATAGAGTCGAATTTACATATATAAAGACAGGAAATTTAGACGAAGCATTTTTATACTTTGATACGCACAATACCAGTGGTAGAGCTCTTAGCGAAACGGACTTACTCAAAAACCACCACCTAATGTTTATGGACGAGACAAAATCAAAGCAACTAATGCTTCACTACGCTAAAAAATGGAATGAGTATTCTTTATACGACATTAATACATCTTGGTTTTTGAGAGAAAATTTGATATTCCGCACATTAAGAAGCGCACTATATATAAGACGAACTAAAACTGACGCTTTTAATCCATATAGAACTTTTGGTTATTATGGTGCAGATGAAGAGTGGTATAAGTTTAATTATTCTATTTTTGAGGAATTTAAAAACCATTTTGATGAGAAAATCAAAATTTACAAAAGCAATATATCGCTCACGGATGATATTCTTGGAGGGGCGAGCTTTTTTGAATATGTTTTTCGGTATTGCGATATTTTAAAATACATTGAAAGTAATTTCATATATTTTCATGAATATTTTACGGGATGTAGTTATCTAAATCATGCTTGCCACGTAGTTTTGCTATTTATTGCCGACAAGTTTAGTATCAAGGCATTAGACGAGGTTGCGAATTTAGTGTTTTTAAATATATTTGGCGTCGCCTGCGGATATGATAGAATTTCTGGTGATAGTCCGCGGATAATAGTTCAACGGCTTTTGCAGCTTACTGATACCTCAAGCACATTGGAAACGCTGAAAGTAAAAATAGAAAAAGAGCTAAAAACTAATGCAGAAATATCGAAGATTTTGCCCAAAAATCGAGAAAAGCATTATAATAGGATAAAGGACAAGACAAAGTACACCAGGGACTACATGGCCGATAATTCTTTTAATATTATAAATTTTGAAGGAGAAGAAGATGGAAGAAGCAAAAGCAAATAATCGTACTATACACAGCATAAAGAGTTATAAATTTGAAATACCTTTTTACCAAAGAGCGTATTCTTGGAAAAAACAGGATATTGAAAAACTAATAAGCGATATAAACGGCAAAGAAGGGCACTATCTCGGCAATATCGTAGTTAAGAAGAATGATGATAAATTTATCGTCATAGATGGACAGCAAAGACTTACTACTATTTATATTATTTTTATGGCTTTAGGAGTAAAAGAAAAACCGTTTGAACTAAGCTATGAAATAGATAGTAGCGATGGCGAAAAACTAAAAAACTTTAACGTAAATGAACGCAAATATGTAAATAGACAAATTTTAGATGCCATCCTTTTTGCTAGCAACAATGAAATTTTGTGTAAAGATAGTTTCGAAAAGAATATAAATTCGGCTATTTTTACGATGACTATTATCCCAGAAAATGTCAAAGCTACTGAGTATTTTGAACTAGTTAACACAAAAAGCATTCAGCTTGAAAATCATCAAGTTTTAAAGGCTAGATTTTTAAGTAATATTAAAGATAACTATGCAGACGTAGCAAGAAAATGGGATATGATCTCAAATATGGACGAAAAATATAAAGATCAAATTTTAGAAAGAAATCAAGCAGATTTGCCTATCGAACCAAAAACAATAAGAGAGCTTTTGGAATCAGATTTTAATGGCAAAGAAGAAAAGCAAACCAAAACAAATTCTCATACAAAAAGCTTAGTAAAATTCTCGGTGTTTTTACTTCTAGTTTTGAAGGTGTTTGTTGCCAAAAACGGCTTGAATGTGGATTCTGAGAATAAGGTGGACCCTAATAATAAGATTATCATAGACAAAGATAAACTTTTGGGGGAATTTGAAAAAGTTTTTAGAGAAAAGACAAATTTGCACTATGAGTTTATTGCTTTTTTAGAAAGTATGCGTAAAAAATTTGATGAATTCGTCTATAGAGATGACGAGATGAAAAACAAAATATTGCTAAATTTGCAAAGATTATTTTACTATACTAGCGAATACGACAAGCCTGAATTTATTGCCGCACTTTTGGCTTTCTTAGACAAAAACTCACTAGATGCTTGTAATGATAAAAATACACAAAAGGTTATTGAATTTCTCGAGCAATTGGATAACGAGCTGGCAAAGAGCGCTTTAAAAAACAATGAATCTCGTAAAATAGTAGAAACCATAAATGACGTTATAGGAAAAATTTATAAAGGCGAAAGTCTGGAAACGCCAGTACTTGAAAAAATCGACTCTAAATTTTTAGATACTGGAACAGCAGTACCGCACTATTGGTTCTATAGGCTAGAATACCTACTTTGGCGAGATTTTAATAGTTTAAGTGCTTGTGATACTTGCGCGGATGATATAAAAAAAGTATTTCCTAAATTTAATAGAGATGAATATCTAATCAAATCCCAAGACACGGTGGAACATATGTGGGCAACAAATTTGCAAGAAAATGGCAAAGCACTAGATGATTTTGGGAATTTGGCCTTAATAAGAAAGGATTTTAACTCTAGTTTAAGCGATTATGATTTTGGCGAGAAGTTAAAAAGGATAAAGGAAGGCCCAAGCTCGAGTATAAAAATGCTAATATTTTACGCATCGCAAAAGGGATACGATAGGGATATGATCGGTAGACTCGGCGATGAAATGAAGCAAATTCTTTTTCAAGGCATAACAAATGACCCTCTCTAAATCCCTCTACATCCGCGGCCTTCAGTGTGAAAAGAGCTTGTGGCTTAAAAAGAAAAAGCCTGAAGTTTTGCAAGCTCCAGATGATAGCGCGCAGGCGGTATTTGATACCGGAACATCAGTAGGCGAGCTAGCCTGTGAGCTATTTAGCAGTGGAGAAAGGATAGAATTTAGCGGCGATTTTGACGCACAAATAGCAAAAACAAAAGAGCTTATCAAGCGCGGCACAAAGGTCATATACGAGGCCACTTTTTGCTTTGACGGCATCCTTGTGATGGTTGATATCCTTCGCATAGGCGTGGATGGGCTTATCATCAACGAAGTAAAGAGTTCGACTTCCGTAAAAGACGTATATATCGACGATGCGGCCATTCAGTATTACGTCATTAGCTCGCTTGGCTACGAGGTGAGCCGCGTAAATATAATCCACATCGATAGCACCTACACAAGAGACGAAACGCTAGAGCTTGAAAAGCTATTTTGCGTGCAGGACATAACCGAGCAAGTGAAGCAAAAGCAGCGAGATATTCCTAAAATTTTAAATAAATTTGATGAGATTTTAAGCCAAAATGATGAGCCCGACATTGATATAGGCGCACATTGCTCAAATCCTTACGCTTGCGACGCTCGGGAGTACTGCTGGCATAAGCAGCGAGCTATCCCGGAGTATAGTGTATTTGACATCTCTCGTCTAAGAAGCGATAAGAAATTTGAGCTTTATAAAAGCGGCGTGGTTAAATTTAACGATATAAAAGATCTAAGTAAATTTAACGCCTCTCAGCAAATCCAAATAAAATCAGAAATCTCGCAAGAACAGATCATAGACAAAGATGCAATAAAAGAGTTTTTGGATACACTCCGCTACCCGCTCTATCATCTCGACTTCGAGACCTTTCAGCAGGCGGTGCCGCAATTTATTGGGCTTAGGCCTTACGAGCAGATACCTTTTCAGTTTTCAATCCACAAAGACGACGGCAAGGGAAATTTACAGCATTTCGAGTTTTTAGTAGAACCGGGGGCCCCTAGATACGACGAGCTAGCGTTAAATTTAATCAAATTTATCCCGCAGGACGCCTGCGTGCTAGCCTACAACATGAGCTTTGAAAAGGGAGTGATAAGACGTCTTGCCACAAACTATCCTCGAATTTCAAATGAGCTTATGGCTATCCACGACAATATAAAAGACCTCATGGCACCCTTTGCAAGCAAAAGCTACTACCATCCGAAAATGAAAGGTAGCTACTCCATAAAATACGTCCTGCCCGCACTCGTGCCCGAATTAGAATTGGCGTATAAGGATTTAAATTTAATCCATCACGGAGGCGAAGCTATGCAAGCATACGCCGCTATGACTTTTATGAAAGAAACAGAGCGCGAAGCTTATAAGCAGGCTCTGCTAGAATACTGTAAGCTCGATACGCTAGCAATGGTTAAAATTTTAGAAAAACTTTATGAGGCTGTGCACTAAGACAAAAAATGCCTAGTTTGTCTGCTACAATGCTTTAAAATTTTAAAGGAGGAGATATGGATATAGAGAAATTTGAATCTATGCTAAAGCAAATCAAAGTCTTAAGCGATAAGCTAGAAGTGAAAAAGCTGCGCGGCAATAATGACTACAATCTATTTTTGGCGCTTTTTGACGCTAGCGACGAAGTGCGGTTGCACTCGCGCTTTATCTGCTCGCTACTCGATCCGAACTCGCCGCATTATCAAAAAGAGCTATTTTTGGAGCTTTTTATAAAAGCATGCGGGCTAGAGGATTTTGGGCTAAATTCGCAAATCGCAAAAGTCTATAAAGAATATGAGAATATCGATATCTACATAACTGACGGCACGAAGCATATTATTTTAGAAAATAAAATTTATGCCGGCGATCAAGAGGCTCAGATTAAAAGATATATAAAAACTATCCAACAAGAAAACGGCAATGAAGCTGAAATTTACGTGCTGTTTTTATCACCGCAAGGGCGCGAGCCTACCGGCTATAGCCTACGGACTAAAAATCAAAGACGGCAGAATTTCAAACGAAAAGGGCGATGAAATCGCTAAATTTAAGGCGATTTCATACGACAAAGAGATAACTGCGTGGCTTGATCTATGCCTTGAAGAAACGGGGAATTTAACAAATTTGAGCGCCGTAATATCGCAATACAAAAATGTCATCGAAAAAATTTATGGAAAATATAAAGGAGTACAGATGGATACAAATGAGATTAGTAAGATAATACTCGAAAACTATGATATAGTTGAGGAGATAAAAAATAAGTATTTCGATATAGCCAGTTCGAATAAACTTAATGAATTTATGTTAAACGTAAAAACTGAGCTCGAAAAAAGGCTACCGCAAGAATGGCATGTCGATGATATAAAAGATGCTGATACGAAAAGATATTTTTCACCTATAAGTTTTTATAAATATGATTGGGGTCGTAATAGTATTATAAATTTTACCCTAGAATTTGATAGTAGAAATTTTTTAAATCCATATATTGGGCTTAAATATAATGAGAGCGGGAACAACAAGGAGCGCATAGGGATCAACAAGGAGCGCATAAAAGATATACAAGCTAAATTTACGCTTGCTGAGTGGAAAATAGGCACAACGTTTGCAAGGTGGAAATGGCTTAAAAAGGATCAGTTTTTAAGAGAAATAATCGTAAATAAATATAGTGAGACGGAACTAGTCAATGAGCTAATAAAAATGAAAAATGAACTAGAGCTGCTAGCCGATGAAATTGCAAAGCTAATTTAGGCACAAGTTATGCAAGACATGATCCTTCGCGCAAAAGAGATCGTCGAAAACGCCGATGCCGTCATCATAACCGCAGGAGCAGGCATGGGCGTAGATAGCGGACTGCCTGATTTTAGAGGCGATCTTGGATTTTGGAAAGCCTATCCGACTTTAAAGGATAAAAATTTAAGCTTTACGGAAATGGCAAATCCGCAGTGGTTTTTTAGCAGCCCTGAGCTAGCCTGGGCATTTTACGGACACAGGCTAAAGCTCTATAACGCAACCCAGCCTCACGAGGGTTTTACCCTACTAAAAAATCTTTGCGAAGAAAAAGGTGGCAACTACTTTATCTACACTTCAAACGTCGACGGACATTTTGAAAAGGCGGGATTTGACAAGGATAAAATTTACGAGATCCATGGCTCCATACATCACGCGCAGTGTATCCACAACGATGGCGGAAACATCTGGAATATGGACGAAAATAATGTCGAAGTGGATGAGGATAGATTTATCGCTACAAAGATGCCCGTTTGCCCCGAGTGTGGATGCGTGAGCCGCCCAAACATATTGATGTTTTACGACCACGAATTTAATCACAAAAGAGCTTGGGCGCAGCGCAAAAAGTATGATACATGGCTTAGTCACAATATGAACTCCAAAATAGCCATAATTGAGATTGGAGCAGGTCTTGCGGTGCCTACGATCAGGATTTACGGAGAAAGGATGGCAAAAAGATTTAAGCGCGCTCATCTAATCCGCATAAACCCGCTAGATACTCACGTAAGCGCGTATAGAGGTATGGCGATAAAGGCAGGCGGACTTGAAGGATTAATAGCGATCCTTGGCTGATATTATCCCTTTATTTTTAGATAAAATAATATAAAAGGAGCCTAGATGCAAAAACCGCAAAAAATAATCCCGCAATCCGGTAGCAACAAATACGAACGCATAAACGAAATAGCCACCTTAATTAGCAGAAAACCCCATTCCATCTCCGAGCTCGCGGAAAAATTTGGAGTTTGCACCAAAACTATCCAAAGAGACCTTTACGAGGTGCTAGCGAAAAATGGAGCTGTAAGAAACGGCAGGATGTGGAGCATAGATAAAACTAAAATCAAAGATGGCTTAGATCAGGAAGAGCGCACCGTCATAAATATCCTCGATAATATCTCAAAAACTATGGGCGCAAATTTCTACTCAAAGGCCCACGTTTTGCTAGAACAGATCACAAACCGGCTAAATCATCCGATTTTAACCAATATAAGCAGCGAAAAATTAAGTGAAGATGACTTTATAAATTTCGAGCTACTTGAAAACGCCGCCAAAGAAAAAAGACTAGTAGAGTGCGAATATAATAACTTTAAATTTAAGATAAAACCGCTAAAACTAGCTATGTTTGATGGGTTTTGGTATTTGCTTTTCCTTGATATTGGTAAAAACGATACCTTTAAGAAATTTCATCTAAAAAGCATCGCAAATATTAAGGTGCTTGAGGGCAAATTTGAAGTAGAAGCAAAAATAGAGGATAGACTAAAAAATATAAACTCCGCGTGGGCGACGTTGGATGAGCCAAAGACGGCTAGGCTGCTTTTGGCTCCGCAAATAAAGAAGTATTTTGAGAGAAAACCATATGCTAAACAAAACATAATGGGGCAAGACCCCGATGGCTCTGTCGTAATCGATATAGAATATACGAATATAATGGAGATAAAACCGCTCATTTACTACTACATACCATTTGTCAAGGTGCTTGAGCCAAAGGAGCTAGCCGATGTGGTGAAAGATGAAACAGGGGAGTATTTTAGGGGGATAAAATGAGTATATCGTATAAAATAAAGGTAAAATTCGGCGATTTATTGGACGCGCAAGCCGGTTATCTGGTAAACCCCTCAAATACGGCTATGCTGCTTGGTAGCGGTGTATCCATGGCTTTTAAAAGGCGTTGCGGCTCAAAATTAGAAGAGTATATGCAAGAGCAGCTAAAAATAAAAGACATAAAGCAAGGAGATGTCGTTAAAACCGCTTCAAATCATATAAATTTTCCATTTGTATTGCATGCCGCCGTAATGAATTATACCGATAGGTCAAAACCTAAGGCTCCAAGCCTAAACACTATCGTAGAAATTTTAAATAATTTGCAAGAGATAGTCTTGCAAGATCAAAACAAGCATATAAAAATAGCTCTACCGCTAATGGGATGCGGAGCAAGCAGGCTTGATAAGCGCGAAGTAATTTATGAATACAAGCGATTTTTCAAACAAAATTTAGACGCAGAGAAAGAATGCGAAGTTGAAATTTACGGATTTAATGAAAGCGATTTTGAATTACTCAAAGAGATTCTGATTAAAAGCTAAATTTTGGCTCGCTACAAGCAAAACGCTCTATCAATAGCAAGCAGGATCAAATTCGTTAATGCCGAACATTTTGCAATGATACCACACTTCGCTATTATGAAATTTCCATTAGAATTTTATAAATTTATTTGAAATTTTAAAGCTAAATTTCTAAAATATTAAGCTTCAGGCTTGAATTATATACCCTGCAGCCGCCTATTTGATCTACGCGCGCAATCGGATCGTGCACGTGACCGCAAAAGATAATTTTTGCTTTCATAAGTCCGTGCTTCAGCGCTCGGTAAAGTTGCACGTCGCCAAAGTCTCTACTATGCTCCACGGACGTTTGCGTGCGCGCGGGCGGGACGTGTGCTAGCAACACGTCGCACTCCGCAAAGTCCAAAATATCCGCATAAAGATAGGGAGCGCAGCCGAATTTCACACCCATGACCGTCTTGACATCGCCGTCTGCGTAAAGATTCGGCGCTCTCATCCATGTGGCGTCGCCAGAGTCATCCGTGTCGTGATTTCCGCTGCATACGAAAAGCGGCTTTTTAAAATTTTCTAGCCACTGCCGTACCCATGTTTTTTGTTCTGCGATATCGTTTTGGCTTGCGTCTACCAGATCGCCGCTTATACAGCAAACGTCGAATTTAAGCCTTAAAATTTGAGCAAATTTTGCTTTATCGAAGTGCAGATCGCTTGCGTGTAGAATTTTCATATCGTTTCTTTCTATTAATTTCGCATAATTTGGCGCTTTGCGAATTTACTCGATTTTAGTCCAACGCCTCGTCGTCGATACCAAAAAAACGCCAAAAATAGCTTGTAATCGTCGCACTGCGCAGCTTTTTAGCTTCCCGCCTGCCGCTTAAATTTTTGACTGCCCGAACGCAATCCTTAGCCTTTCTGCGCCTATCATCTTCATTTAAAATTTCTGTGCATTATATCTAAATTATTTACGCAGCGACTTCGCTGCCAAAAAATAGTTTAAATTTAATCCACGAAATTTCGAATTCTCATTTTATAAATAAATTTGATAAAATTTAGCCATTTATTGATTATAATCAATTTTTTTGCCTAAATAAAATCTTAAAATTACCAACTAAATTTTTTTACAAAGGATTTTCTATGAGCGACAATCTAGAGATGTTCTGTCATCAGTGCCAAATGAGCGCGCCAGAGGGCTGTGGCGCAAAAGGCCAAGACCGCGGCACCTGCGGCAAAACCTCGACGCTAGCGTTACTTCAAGACACTATGGTTTTCGGACTTAAAGGCCTTAGCGCCTACCGCCACCACGCGCACGAGCTCGGCGCCGATACTAGCGCGGTCGATACCGTTATGGCGGATACACTGTATTTCACGCTGACGAACTCAAATTTTAACTTTGACGAGCATATCGCGCAGCTGATGGCTGTCGGAAGCGCGGGCGTTCAGATGATGGATATCTTAAGCGAGGCGCATACCGCAAAATTCGGCGTACCGACCCCGGTTAAAGTAAGCCAAAACAAGGTCGAGGGCAAAGCGATTTTGGTTAGCGGACACAACCTGCATGCTCTTGAGGCGCTGCTAAAAGCGACCGAGGGCAAGGGCATCAATATCTATACCCATTCCGAGATGCTTCCTGCGCACGGCTATCCGCAGCTTCGCAAGTATCCGCATCTAAAGGGCAACGTCGGCAAGGCGTGGTTCGATCAGACCAAGCTTTTTAACGAATTTAAAGGCGCGATTTTGATGACCACGAACTGCATCGTGCCGCTTCGCTCGTCCTGTAGCTACGCAGACAGGCTGTTTGGCTACTCTATCGCGGGCACGGACGGCGTCAAACATATCCAAAACGACGATTTTACGCCGCTCATCGAGTGCGCGCTTGCATGCGGCGACGTGAGCATGGATAGCGACGAGAGCTTGGTGACGGGCGGACACTACAAGACGATTTTGAGCCTCGCGCCGCAAATTTTAGACGCGATCAAATCTGGCAAAATCCGCCGCTTTTTCGTCATCGCAGGCTGCGACGCACCCGGCAAGGGACGCGAGTATTACCGCGAGCTAGCGCTTAGCCTGCCGAAGGACTGCGTGATTTTGACCTCCAGCTGCGGCAAATTCCGCTTCAACGACGTGGATTTCGGAACCGTGCCCGGCACCGAGCTTCCGCGCTATATCGATCTAGGCCAGTGCAACGACAGCAACGGCGCGGTCAAGATCGCTCTGGCGCTTAGCGAGGCTACGGGCATCGCGGTAAACGATCTGCCGGTCTCGATCGTGCTGATGTGGATGGAGCAAAAGGCGGTCATCATCCTGCTTGCGCTGTTTAGCCTAGGCGTTAAGAATATCAACGTGGGTCCTACGGTGCCTGAGTTTTTCAACGACGAAATTTTGGGCTTTTTGGTGCAAAATTTCGGTCTTCGCCTAATCAGCGGTGACGCGCAGGCGGATCTGAAATACTTCCTGGGCGAATAAATTTTATAGCGAGCAAATCGGGTAAATTTTGAATTCGGCAAAGCTCCGTTTTAAATTTACCCTTTATATAGCGCTTTTAGCGGAGCTAGCCGATTCACGGCTATTTTGCGCCGACGCTCATATTTAAATTTTACGACTATGCCGTCCGTCTTATTTAAATTTTAAAATTTCATAATCTCACTAAATGCTTCGTATAAGTTAATCAAGCGGCTTTAAATTTATGCCGTTAAATTTCAAAATACTCACGATTAGGCAAGTGGTGACGAGTGATATATTGTGAAAATTACGCCTAGCAAAGCACTCGCCTTATAGCTTTGCCACATAATTAAGGTCGTGCGGCATCGCGTAGAAGCCTTTGCGCCGCAGACTCTTTAGGTCGGAATGATTTTAGCGATTTGGACGCTTCACATAAATGATTTACGATATCCCCTACTTTTTCGTCCGTCGTACCAAGACGCGCCCAGTCGCCGAGTCTACAGGCTTTTTCGTAATAAAGTGACGCCTCCTGCATTTCTTCTATGCCGACTTGATACTCTGCATACAATCCGCAAGCCGCCCATTCCCCGCCTATGCCATCGCATCCCTTTTTATAAAGCTGCGCGGCTTGCGCCATATCTTGTTTGGCGCCCTTTCCCTCTTGATACATCATACCAAGCTGCAAGCAACTTGCTTTATGCTTGCCTGTGCAAGCTTTGCCTAGGAATTCTGCAGCCTTGCCTAGATCAATCTCGGGCGTCAGATTATCTGATCGCTCGGCTTCTTTCAGATACGATGCGGCAGCAGAGACGCAGGAGTCAGTGCGTCCTGCTTCGCAGACGATTTCATCTATTTTAGTTCCCAAACCGCCGAACGCTGCATAGCCCAACAGCACTAAAGTTAAAATTATCTTTTTCATTATAACTCCTCACATAAATTTAAAATCACCTCAGTGAGCTGCTTTTTCGCAAGATTTTTGCAGTATCTTGTTAGAATCGATACTTATGATTTTTTTGCCCAATTTGCACGCCTTGTCGTAGTATCTCATCGCCACTCTTTGATCGTCGCTCTCTATATTAGAGGCGTATATCGCGCAAGATACCCAGTTCCCCTCAGAATCGCAAGATATTCTATACTCTTCGGCGATTTTCGCTTTAATTACGTCCTGCATAGCCCTTAAATTTTGCGCTTCAAGCTCAGCAGGTCTGCTGCAATATCGCTTTACCGCATCGTTAAATCTAGGACTATTTTGTAATGCGAGATCCGAGCTGTTTTTACCAAGCTCGCAGGCCTTTTTATAATACTTCGCCGCTTCATTATTATCCTTTCCCTCCATAAACACGGCAAATAACCCGCAAGCAAATATATCGTCCTTGCTATCGCAATCTTTCTTATATTGCGCAGACGCATTTGTTATATCTGCAGCATCGCCTCTCATAATAGCCGCCATAGTGCAGCCGCTTTCATAGCCCGTATCGCATGCCTTTTCAAAGAACTCAAGAGCCTTTTTATCGTCTTTTGCTACCGCTTTCCCTTCATGATAAAATCCTCCTAATCCGAAACAACTAAGAGCATGGCCGCCGTCGCACGCTTTTTTATAAAATTTAAAGGCTTTTTGTAAATCTTGCTTTACGCCGAGATCGCCTAATTCAGGGATATTTTCATATGCCGCGCCAACCATACCGCACGTCTCCTCATACTTCATGGTCGCGTTCTCATTCGCAAAACCCTTGCCATTTTCGCAAGCCTTTTCCATTTCGCTTATCACCTCCTCGGGCGTCGGTTCTTTCGCCTCCTCAGCAAACATAAACGAGCTTAAAAAAGCCAAAGCTAAAATGATTTTTTTCATTTCTTCCTCCTTAAAATTTTTCGTATTATTTCACTTTTCGTTGTCAGATACTGTCATTTAATGGCATTAAATTTTATTGCTCTATTTGTTTTTAAAAATTTAGCCGAAAGTATACCTCCTCCTTAATAAGCGCAAAAATATACGATTGCCATGTTTTACAGCCTGCGTACGGTAGTCGCATCAATATCTAATTTTCAATCTATGACTTACTGGCGCTATGAAATTTTATAGCGCCTAATACCGACGAGCTCTTGATATACTCAAAAATTCTAAAATTTTTTAAGAGTCGATGTGCAAAATTTCAAAAATAAATTTCTAAAGTAAAATTATTTTAAAAACTTAATTTATAATTTAAGCTTTTATAAGCCACGAAATTTGAGCGCTCTTTTAAAAATAGAAAAATAAAATTTCGCTCTATAACTTAAAATTTCATTTTAAGACCGAAAATTCGCAATTTTTAATGCTAAAATTCCATAAATCTTTCATTCATTTCACATTAAAGGAGAGAAAATGAAAAGACGCGAATTTTTAAAAGGCGTTGCCGCGAGTGCGGCAGGTGCGGCGAGTGCAAACGCTACTAGCGTCATCAGCGACGATCTGATGAATAGCGAGGATGCGCCGATCACCGCCTCGCATTTCGGCGCGGTTAGGGCCCTTAGGCGAAACGGCAAATTTGAAGGCGTTTTAAGCGCAAGCGAGCTCGATTTTTTCCCGATCAGCCTTACTCAGGGAATCGCAGCACGCACATACGATGCTACGCGCATCGCGCGACCCTGCGTACGAAAAGGCTATCTAGAAAAAGGCTGGCAGAGCGACAAAAGCATGCGCGGCAAGGACGAGTGGATCGAGATTAGCTGGGATGAGGCGTATAAACTCGTAGCGGACGAGCTAAAGCGCGTACTTAAAGACCACGGCGCAAGCTCGATTTACGGCGGTAGCTACGGCTGGTACAGCGTCGGCAGCGTAAATAACCCGCAAACCCTGCTCGGTCGCATGTTAAATATCATCGGCGGCTACACTACGAGAAAGCTTAACTATTCGTGCCACTGTATAAGTGCGATAACCCCGCACATCAGCGGAACGGACGAGGCCAACGCTCTGCAAACCGCGTGGCCTACGATCCTAAAGCATAGCGAAGCAGTGCTCATCTGGGGTGCCGATCCGATCAATACCAATCAGATCGCATGGGCAGTGCCCGATCATGAGAGCTATTTGTATTTCGCAAAGCTAAAAGAGCAGATGCAAAAGCGCGGCGTAAAGGTGATCACGATCGATCCTGTATATAACAACACCGCTAAATTTTTAGGCTCCGAGCATATTTCGATCAACCCTACCACCGACGTTGCGATGATGATGGCGATATGTTATGAGATGATGGCGCAAGGACTTGCGGATGAAAAATTTCTTAAAAAATACACTCACGGCGCGGAGGAATTTAAAGCCTATCTTAGAGGCGAAAGCGAAGATGGGCTCAAAAAAGACGCGGCGTGGGCGTCTAAAATTTGCGGCGTAAGCGAGGATGAGATCAAGGGCTTGGCTAAAATTTTAGGCAGCAAGCGCACTATGATAATGTGCGGCTGGGGTCCGCAGCGCGCTCATCACGGCGAGCAGTTTCACTGGATGGCAACGGTGCTTGCCGCTTTCGTGGGCCAAATCGGGCTTGCGGGCGGTGGATACGGCTTTGGCTATCATTACAGCGACGGCGGCTGCCCTAGCCCCGCAGCTCCGGTAGGAAGCGCGCTAAGTCTCTCAAGCGGCGCGGCGACTACCTCCTCGGCTTTTCCGGGCTTAGGCAGCATGAGTATCGTGCCTGCCAGCGAGGGCGAGTAAAAACCGCGACAACATCGCAATCCCCGTCTCGCGTATCGTCGATTGTATCAATAACCCCGGCAAGGAGATAGATTTTAACTGCAAAAAGATAACCTACCCTAACATCAAGCTTGCTTACTGGGCGGGCGGCAACCCATATATGCACCACCCCGATACGAATTTGCTCGCGCGCACGTTTGAAAAGCTCGATACCTTCATAGTCCAAGAGTGCTTCTGGACGGCGAGCGCACGCATGGCGGACATCGTGCTGCCCGCTACTACCGAGCAGGAGCGCGACGACATAACCAAGTCGCATACGAATAAATTTATCATCGCTATGCATAAGATCGCCGAGCCTTACGAGCAGGCGCAAAACGACTATAAAATTTACTGCGAAATTCTAAAGCAGTTCGGCGAGAAGGAGTATATGGCGTTTAGCGAGGGCAAGAGCGAGATGGAGTGGATCAGGCAGTTTTACGACGCTTCGAAGAAAAAAGCGGACGCATCGAAGATAAAGATGCCGGAATTTGAAGAGTTTTGGAAAAAGGGCTTCGTGAAATTTGAAATTCCAAAGCACGCCTACGAATACGTAGCGATGGAGGAATTTAGAAAAAATCCTATCATAAACCGCCTCGGAACGCCGTCGGGAAGGATCGAGGTCGTCTCGAAAAAGATCGCTAAAGCGGCGCTGGACGACTGCCCTGCGCATCCAACTTGGATGGAGCCGATGGAGTGGCTGGGTGATGCGCAAAAGACGCAAAAGTATCCGCTAAATTTAATAACTCCGCATCCGAAATACCGCCTGCACGGGCAGCTAAACAACACTTGGCTACGAAGCCTAGAAGAAATCAGCGGTCGCGAGCCCGTGTGGATGCACCCAAAAGATGCCGAAGCAAGAGGACTTAAAAACGGCGACATAGTTAGGGTTTTCAACGATCGCGGTGCCGCGCTTGCGGGGCTCATCGTCACCGAAAACGTAAAGCAAAGCGTCGTGAGGATGCAAGAGGGCGGCTGGTGGGATCCGCTCTTTAGCTCTAGCGGCGATATGTGCGTACACGGCAACGTAAACGTGCTGGTACCCAACGAGCCTAGCTCGAAGCTTGCGTGCGGCAACCAAGCCACCGCGCTGGTGCAGATCGAGAAATTTGAGGGCGAGCTTCCGCCGCTTGCGGTATTTTCACAGCCGAAATTCGGCAAAAGGAGCTAGCGATGAGACAAAATTTTAAAATTTACGCGAGCGAGCGAGGTCAAATTTCATCGCCTCGCTCAGCTAGAATTTCATCGCCGGGCTCGGGTGGAATTTCATGCGAAACGGATAAAATTTGCGCACCCGAGCGAGGTAAAATTTTATCCAAAGCACTAGCGGCGTTTTTACTCGCAGCAGCTTGCCATTTGGGCGCGACGGATCTTTTCGTCGCGGCTCAAACCCCGCTTCTAAACAAAGCGGGCGGCAAGGAGATTGCCAAGCTGCACGTAGGCGCGAAGCTGCAAGTGCTAAAGGACGGCAAGGACTACGTGCAGGTGCGATACGCGGGCTTCGTGCCCGAAGGAAGCAACGTAAGCTACGCAAGGCTTGGGATTTTGGAGCAGGACTTGCAAGCGCAAAACGCAAAGAGCCTAAAGACGCTAAAGACCGTGAAGGACGACTACGATAACGAATGGGCGAACGTCACTATCGACGGCTACGTCGCGAAGCTCGCAGTGACGGACGATGCGGCTAAAATTTACGACGCGGGCGAAAATCTATTCAAGGAGCGCTGCGGCAGCTGTCACGCGCTGCACGGATACGACGAGTTTAACGTCAATGTCTGGCCCAGCGTGGTCGAGACGATGATACAAAACTCGGGGCTGCAGCCCGACGAATACGAGACCCTCGTGCGATTTTTGCAAAGCAAAGCGCCCGTGGAATGAAATTTAAAGCGCTTGCTATTTACGCAGCGGGTGGAATTTATCACTTAAATCTCGCCCGCTAAGTAAACTTAGAATTTTAATACTCGAAGCGGAATTTAGTTTTAAAATTTACAAAGTAAAGCTCTGCCCAGGAAATTTCGGCTATGAAATTTTGCGCTAGCACCCTTTTGTGCGAGTAAGCTCATTCGCCACGGCGTAAATTTCGGCTATAGACTTATGCGCGGAATTCTGCTTGATTTCGCGCAGTAAAATTTCACGCGGTAGCTTTCTACCGCAGAAGGAATTTCACCGCGCAAATTTTAAATTTTTAAAGCGAAATTTCAAATAAAATTCGCGCCATAAATCCATAGTGTAAATTCTATACCGAAAACTATAACTGCGCGACATCAATACGGATTTTAATCTAAATTTTACTCATAAATTTTGAGATTATTTTATAAGCGCATGGCGCACGGTTCGCAGAAATAAAATTTTAAGCAGATTTTGTGCAAAATTTCAAAATGTAGCTCAAACTCGCAAGCAGATAAATTCGCTGTAGCCTTGCGTTTAGAATTCAGCGCTAGCCGACAAATTTCGCATCTTTACGTCGGTGCAAATTTTAAAATTTTATGCAGGAGATAAAATTATAAGCCCGCGCAATGCATGAATTCTAAAATTCCACATCGCCTATAGAATTCCACGCCTCACACGACACATAAATTTTGAAA
>NZ_CALIJF010000210.1 GCF_938018035.1 uncultured Campylobacter sp.
ATCATCGGCGATACGATCTTTTTGGTAGGAAGCGTGTGCTTCTTGATTCAAATCGTGCGAATGATATTCTCGCGCGCTAAATAGAGCTTTCGCGAGCTTTTATCGCTTGCTTGCCCCCGCTGGAATTTTATTCCTCGCGGGGCTTTTTAAATTTAGCGCACTTCGCGCGAGCCTTTTTCCGCAAATGGGAGCTGCACGCAAGTCTTTGCCGCAAAGGGTACCCGCGGCTAGTTTTAAATTTAGCCGCAAATCACTCTAAATCTTTAAAATTTTAAAATTTCATCCTCTTAAATTTACCCGAGCCAAATTTTAAATTTGCTACAATTACCGCCGAAATTTCAATCTCAAGGAGTGGAAAATGGGTGTGCGAGAGCAAATTTTAGAAGACATTAAAACGGCGATGAAAAGCGGCGATCACTTCCGCAGAGACAGCCTGCGGATGCTTAACGCCGCGCTTAAGCAGGTCGAGGTGGACGAGCGCATCAGCCTTAGCGACGAGCGCGTCTTTAGCATACTTCAAAGCGAGATCAAGCGCCGAAATGACTCTGTGGAGCAGTATCGCGCGGGCGGTCGCGACGATCTGGTGCAAAAAGAGCAGGGCGAGATCGAGATCATCGCGTCCTATCTGCCCGCGCAGCTAAGCGATGCCGAGCTTGCCGCCGAGGTTAGCTCGCTAATCGCCAAGCTTGGCGCGAGCGGCGCAAAGGATATGGGGCGCGTGATGAAAGCCGCCAAAGAAGCGCTTGGCTCAAACGTGGACGGCAAGCGGCTGAGCGAGGCGGTCAAAGCGGCACTGAAGTAGCCTGCGTTTGGAGTTAAATTTAAGTCCGGCTGCGGCTAAATTGTATCGGCGTAAAACTTCGCTGCTGAAATTTTTTGAGATAGAGCTTTGGCTGCGGAATTCATACGCTAATTTAAAATTTTAAAGGATTATCATGAAAAAATTTATCGCGGTTTTACTAGCCGTCCTACTTGTGGGATGCCAGTGCAAACAAAACGTAGTGCCTGGGGCGAACGAAACGCCCGAAAAGATCACGGCATTTTTCATAAACGACGGTAAAGAATACATCGTAGGCGAGAAACTCAGCTATGTCCTAACGAACGGCTCGTCGCTTAAGAATATCTCGGAATTTTACGATGGCGGATACGCCAAAGGGCTTAAGCGCGAGTTTGTGCAGATCGAAGTAACCGATGCTAAAAACGGCGAGGCGCGCGGTAGCTTCAGCGCATTTTTGAATTCCGCAGCTGGTGCAGATGTCGCCAAAATCAAAGCTCTAGCAAATCGCATCGAAATCGATGAGAAAAAAGGCGAGATCGAGGTTATTTTTAACTTTGATGCGCGAGTAGTGCAGATCAAAAATCTTAGCGAAATAATGAAGCCAAGCGATAGGCTGCGCTCTCCGATACCCGCTCACATCGAGGTTAGGCCTGAACGCTGCGAGAGTAGCGCTCTATCGGATGTGATAAGAGGCATCGTAGCTATACCGGTGGTAATCGTGGGAGCGGTACTTTTTCTGCCCGTGGTGATGATGCAGGAATATAGCCCTCGATAATAAAAGCCGTGAAATTCCGTATCTTGCAGCGAAACTTACAATGTAATGATCGATGAAGCTCGGCGAAATTTGGTATAACTTAGATCGCAAGTTCGATCTATTTATGATCGCATTTTATTTGGCGGCGATGTGGTACGGATTTCTTTTTAGCTTGAATCCGAAAAGCTTAGATGATCTGAAAATCGCAAATGGAATAATCATGGATGTCAGAAGCGATGATGGGCGCGAATATATGCAGATTTTTACGGATGAGCGCAAATTTATCAAAGTCTTTTTAAATGGCGATACGGATAACTTAACCTCTTTTTATAAAAATAAAATTTTGCTCAATGCAGCAATTGCTGAAGCTAATTTCAAGCGGTCAGGAGCGGACGAGTGGCAAGGTGTAAATATCAAGCCTTCTATCTCGCTAATCGCATACAAATGGCTGGAAGGCAAGCGAGTTAAAGCTTGGTATCAAAGCCGTCCGTTTCCGTTTCGGGGTCGCGGCACGGCATATCAAGTTTTATTTTTGGATTATAATGCGAGCGTCGATCCGCCGCAGCGCGAGTATCTGATGAAATTCAGATATGACAAATACGCTACGACGGATGATAAATTTACAGCTACGATATTTGGAGCTTTGACGCTCATTTTTCTTGCGATAATGGCGGGCAAATTTTATCAAGCATGGCGCCGATTGCAATAAACATTGCGCCGCGAAATTTTAATTAGCATCGGATAACCTGAAAACACGGCACGCAGTATTGATACGAAGTATTTTAAAAGGGGCTAGGCTTGCGGCGTGCATTTCATTGCGGATAGCGGCGCAAGCAGGCTAAGTTTACGGCGATAAATTTAAATCGTCATCAAAAGACAGATCGAAACGAGATTTAAAATTTTGATAAGTAGTGCGCGTCCTGCTTTAAAATTTTTAGGCTTCGGCTACGCCGGCAAGCGCAAAATTCTAAATTTTAAACTGCATAAAATTTTAAAATTTAAACTGCGCGAGATTTCAAAATTTCAAAATTTCAAAATTTCAAAATTTCAAATCTCGCGCTCGTTTAGCAGTATCCATAAATTTTAAGCGCCAAATGGGAGCAAATGGGCTAAAATAGCCCATTTATCAGCCCCTTAATCGCGTCAGATTTTTCCTTTTTCGCGTCGTTTTTGCTGCTGTTATCGTCCTTTTTCACGCCAAAAAGTTTGTCGATGCCCTTGCCGATCTGCTTGTCGAGCTTGCCCTTTAGATAGTCCGATTGGATATTGTATTTCGGCTCTTTGATCGTGCCGGTGATGTTTATTTCAAGATCGGTTTTTTCGATGTTTGCCTTAACCGGCACCGAAATCGCGCCCGTTTTGCTATCCAGCGTGCCACCGGTGACGTTTAGCTTGCTTTTTTGCGCGCTCATATCGGCGTTGAAATTTATCAAATTTTGCTTGATCGTGCCGTTTACTTTGGCGTCGTTATAGACCTCGCCGCCTAGATCACGGCCTAAAATTTTGCCGATTTTATCGATCAATCCGCCGCTAGGAAGGCGGCCGTTGTTGATGATCGCATCAAATTTTCCGCTGTGCGAGCTCGTGTTATACGTAAGATTTGCGTTGCCCGTGCCGTCGTAGACGTGATCGATATTTAAAAGCGTCATAAGCTCTTTTACGATGAAATTTTGAAGTTTGAAGTTCGCCTCATCGCCCGCAATCTGTCCATTCAGCTCGCCGCCCGCAACCTTGGAATTTACGGTCGCAAACAGGCTCTTGCCGTCGTGCGAAAGCTCGCCGGTAGCTGCGATCTTGCCGTTTAGTCTGCGATTTAAGAAAAATTCTAGTCGCTGCAAGCTCGGGATCAGCAGCGCGTAGTTAGCCTTAAGCGCTTTATTTTTGAGCTCATAAGTGCCGTTTAAGCTCTGAAGCTGCGCCAGATCGGAGTTTACGCTTACGCTAAAGGTCGCGACGGAGTTTTTGATATTTGTCTGCGCCTGCGCGTCCGCTTTCAGATCACTTGGGAAGTTCTTGCCCGTCGCGCCGTCTAAAAATTTCTTAAAAATCACGCCGCTAGCGAGCGAAATTTGCGCCGTGCCGTTGATGCCGTCTTTTAAGCTTAACTTCGCATCGCCGTTTATCGTGCCGTTTCCGATCGCGTTGCCGTAAAACAGAGCCGAAAGCACGGCCAGATTTAGATTGCTCGCCTTAAGTTTTAGATCGCTTAAATTTCCGCTCGCATTCAGGTTGCCGCCCATAGCGTTTAAATTTAAGTTTAGATTTTTAAGCTCATTTTGCGCTAGAGCCGCGCTAAACTCGCCGTTTGCCTTGCCTTGCAGCCTCACTCCCAGGACGTTTTGCAGCGCGGCCAGATCGTTTGCATTTAGCTTCGCGGACAGCTCGCCGTTTTTGTTTTTTAGATCGTATTTGGCTCCCGCGTCCGCTTTAAGCGCGTCTTTAAACGCTGAAATTTGAGAGTTTGAAAGCTCAAGCGTAGAAAAATCGGTCTTTAAATTTCCGCTTGCTTTAACGTCGCCTGAAATTTTGCGCCCGATAAGGCTTTCGAGCTTTGCTAAATCGGGCAAGCTTAGATTAAAATCGGAGTTTAAAGTTTTGTTTTTCAGATCAAATTCCGACTTTTCGGCGCTGATTTTGCCTAGAGTCGAATCGATCTTGCTTGCTGCTCGCAGGACGTCATTTTGCGCCGTGATGTCCGAGTTTAGCGTGATCTGCACGCCCTTTGGGATGGAAATATTCATATCTTTAAACGCAGATTCGTTTAGGATCAAATTTGAGCTTTTGATGCTCGCGTTGCCCTCTGCGCCGCCGCCTCCGGCTTTGATGTCCGAGAGCACGTCGATATTTCCTTTGGCGTAGATCGGCAGCGAAGCCACGGCAAGGGCTTTTTCGACGTTTAGAGCTTTAGCGTCGATTTGTAGATCAAGCGGCTTAAGGTCTTTTAAATTTGCTAAAAATTTTACGTTGCTATCAAAAATCTGCCCGCTGCCGTTGATGCCGAATTTGTCAAGATCGCCTAAAATTTGCCCCTTAAGGCTCAGCCCTTCGTCAATTTTGATGCCGAGCTTGGCTAGATCGTGCGCATTTACGTCGTAGTTAAGATCGAAAGAGCGCGCAAAAAGCGAGTATTTGCCCTTTACGTTTACGCTCGCAGCATCATTTACGTTGGCGCTGATGTCCAGATCGCCGAAATTTAGATCGAATTTATCGAGCTTCACATCAAGGCCGCTTTTTTCTTTGATCAAATTTTCTATGTAAGGCTTGGTAAGATTGTTGCCAAAATCGCTGAAAAATAGGCAGCCCGCGCCTACGATAAGCAGGATTAAAATTCCTGCGATTATGCCGAAAATTTTCATTTCGTCCCCTTAAAATTTAAAATTTGAGGGTATTATAGCCCTTAAAATTTAACGTTTGAAATCTCAATACTTGAGTTTAAATCACTAAAGTTTTATAAAAATTTTTCATAAACTATTGACAAGATTTTAAATTTTGCATATAATCTTAGCACTCAAACACATTGAGTGCCAATTTTAGAAATCACAAATCAAAGAAAGGACTGAAATGAAATTTCAACCACTTGGCAAGCGCGTTCTAATAGAGCGCGAGGAGGAAACCAAAAAGACCGCTTCGGGCATCATCATCCCCGACAATGCTTCAAAAGAGAAGCCTTCGACCGGCAAAATCGTAGCCGTCGGCAGCGAATGTGAAGGCGTCAAAAATGGCGATACCGTAGCGTTTGCAAAATACGCAGGCAGCGAGATTAGCTTAGACGATAAGAAATTTCTTATCTTAAATTTAGAAGACGTTTTAGGCATAATTAAATAAAAAGGATTGAAAATGGCAAAAGAGATTATTTTTTCAGACGACGCAAGAAACAAACTCTACGCGGGCGTTAGGAAGCTAAACGACGCTGTAAAAGTTACAATGGGACCCCGCGGTCGTAATGTCTTAATCCAAAAGAGCTTCGGCGCTCCGGCGATCACAAAAGACGGCGTGAGCGTGGCTAAAGAGATTGAGCTAAAAGATACGCTAGAGAATATGGGCGCTTCTTTGGTGCGTGAAGTAGCGAGCAAAACCAACGATCAAGCAGGCGACGGCACTACTACAGCAACCGTGCTAGCTCACGCGATCTTTAAAGAGGGCCTACGCAACGTAACCGCGGGCGCAAATCCTATCGAGGTTAAGCGCGGTATGGATAAATTTAGTGCTGCGGTTATTGAGGAGCTAAAAAAATCATCTAAAAAAGTAAGCGGCAAAAAAGAGATCGCTCAGGTTGCTACGATCTCTGCCAATAACGACAGCGCGGTGGGCGATCTGATCGCAGACGCGATGGAAAGAGTCGGTAAAGACGGCGTCATCACGGTAGAAGAGGCAAAATCGATCAACGATGAGTTAAACGTAGTCGAGGGAATGCAGTTTGACCGCGGCTATCTAAGTCCATATTTCATTACAAATGCCGAGAAAATGCTAGTCGAGCTAGCTTCTCCACTAGTGCTTCTATTTGACAAAAAAATTACAAATTTAAAAGATCTACTTCCGGTTTTGGAGCAGGTTCAAAAAAGCGGCAAACCGCTTCTAATCATCGCCGAGGATATCGAGGGCGAGGCGCTTGCAACTTTAGTCGTAAATAAGCTTCGCGGCGTGTTAAACATCTCTGCGGTCAAAGCCCCAGGATTTGGCGATCGCAGAAAGGCGATGCTTGAAGATATCGCGATTTTAACAGGCGGTACCGTCATCAGCGAGGAGCTTGGCAGAACGCTAGAAAGCGCCTCCATGGCTGATCTTGGACAAGCCGAGCGCATCGTGATCGACAAAGATAACACCACTATCGTAGGCGGCGCAGGCAAGAAAAAAGATATCGATGCGCGCGTTTCGCAGATCAAAGCTCAGATCGCAGAGACTACGAGCGATTACGACAAAGAGAAGCTTCAAGAGCGCATGGCTAAGCTTAGCGGCGGCGTTGCGGTTATAAAGGTGGGCGCTGCGACCGAAACCGAGATGAAAGAGAAAAAAGACCGCGTGGACGACGCTCTAAACGCAACCAAAGCAGCCGTAGACGAGGGTATCGTAATCGGCGGCGGCGCTGCGCTAATCAGAGCCGGACTTAGCGTAAAGCTAGCTCTAAGCGGAGACGAGCTTATCGGCGCAGACATCGTTAAACGCGCGCTTTTCGCTCCGCTTCGCCAGATTGCCGAGAATGCGGGATTTGACGCGGGTGTCGTAGCAAATAAGGTCGAGCAGGGCTCAGACAAAAAATTTGGCTTCAACGCCGCAAACGGCGAGTACGTCAATATGTTTGAGGCAGGTATCATCGATCCAGTCAAGGTTGAGCGTATCGCGCTTCAAAACGCGGTCTCCGTCGCAAGCCTGCTTCTAACGACCGAAGCGACCGTCAGCGAGATTAAAGAGGAGAAACCTGCAATGCCTCCAATGCCTGATATGGGCGGAATGGGTGGCATGGGCGGAATGATGTAGCCCCATAGGAGCGTCATTCGGCGCTCCTATACGCCTTGCTGTGGCGCTGTGAGATTTTGCAGCGTTCCGCAATGCCTTTGTGCGGCGATGCTTTTGCTATGCGCCGTAAAATGAGATGTGCCGCGTTTTGGATATGTCTAAGGCGCGGCGATTTATTATTAATTAACGATTAAGCGGTGTGATTTTTAGTCACTGCATAATCTTATAAATTTCGTATCTCACCGCAAATTTGCGGTTTTGTCGCATTATCCTTTAAATTTAAAAACTTTATCTGAGCTTGCTTTTTACCTTAAATTCTGACTTGCCACTCAAAATTTAAGCGCAGAATTCTAAAACTTTAAAATTTTCAGCTATCCCACCTAAACACTTACAAGATAAAATTTTGCTGTGACGTCATATTTTTAGTGTGATAAAATTCTATTGCCAAACAGAATCCTAGCTGCGGAATTTTTAAAGCTTAGCCTTTTGTTTGGCGATACGGCTTGGAATTAGAGCTGAAATTTCATAGCCTCACTCATTAAATTTAACGCGGCTTAATCTAAGCTTTGCTAAATTTCGCCTAAAATCCATGGAAAGGAAAACGATGAAAAATTTAGCTCGTATTTTTTTAATTGCGTTCATTTTGGCGAGTTTTTCTAGCGCTTTTGCTGCGCAGCAAAGCCACAAATCGCCCGCCGCGTTGCAAAACCATAAATCTAAAATTTCATCTCAAAATCTGCGAGCCAAAGATCATCCGAGTAAAAATACTTCGGCGAGATCCTCTGCCGAGCCGCATGCTAAAAAATCTGCAAATGCTAAAAGCCTTTCAAATTCCAAGCTCACAAAAAATACACGTGCATCTAGGAATTCCGCTAAAAATTCCACGCGAAAAAGTGCGAAAAATTTTACTAAAAATTCTGGGCAAAATTCCGCATCGCATCCTGCGAGAAATAAAGCATCTAGGCTCCCAGCCAATCAATCAAGCAGCCAGAATGAAGCTAGCAAGAGTCTAGTTGCGACGCTGATGCGTTTGCCGAAGACCCGTATCTATGAGGACGAGGCGCCAAGCGCTCGCGATACCGCGCAAACTTACAGAGGCGCAGATATGCGGAGAAATGCAAACGCGCAAACTCACAGAGGCGCTGATGAGCAGACTGGCAAAATCGTAGACGCACAAGCTCGCAAATTAACGACGGCTCGAATTGCACAGCCGCAAGCTCGCCACGGCTATAGTGCAACTCGTTCTGGCGCTATGGAGCATACAGCTGCATCTCATTCGAGTGCCACGAAGTATACGGCTCGTCAAAATGCCCGCGCGCCCTATCTTCCCACATCTGCTCGCTCTAGCCGTGCGATAGGGCGCTCTGGCGTTAGCGCGCTTGGTAAAATACCGTCGCCAAAGCGGGGTAATGCGCTAGGGCAAGGTGCTGCGATGCGTTATGATGAGCGTTGGGCGAAGCCCGCTCCACAGCCTTACGAGCCTGCGCCTGAGACCGAGAAAAAGCGCGGGCTGATATTTTCGTCGCAGTGGGGCCCCGCCGCGCCGAAAAGCAAGTGGCAGCAGCACGAAGCCCCGATGGATGACGCTTCGTCGCGCAATGAGTCGGTGATGGATATGCTGCAGGACAAGATGAGCAGGGTCAAGGTGAATATGGAGCTAGTGCGCTAGCCTAGGCGGCACGCCGGCGCAATTTATATGCGTAGGCGGTTTAAATTTTTGTTGTCTCTATAAGATCGCGATACTGGCGCGGTGTGTAAACACGAACGCTGATGTTTTTTCAGCTTTGCCGTCGTGCGAAACAACGCCCTAATGCTGCAATTAAAGATAGAATGTTCATATTTCATCTACTTGCTTTGAATTTCACGGCTGCATGCCGCGCTGCTAGGATAAACCAGACTGCACTCGTTTTGCGCGAGTGAGCGCTGCGACGATACTGCGGTTACAATTTCGCCGAAATTTTAAGAGCTTAATTTTGTAATTTTACGTCGCAGGACTTTGCTTGCCTGCTAAATTCGCAGAATTTTGCTTGGCTGCGTGGTTTATTAAATTTCGCTTGTCATCAAATTTTGTAGAGTTTCATTTGTTGTCGGAATTTTTAGAATTTTATTAGATGGCGGAATTTTATAGACTTTATTCGCTCAAATTTCGTGGCAAAATGAAATTTTTCGTAAGCGCGAAAGCAAAATTCAGCAGGTGAAATTCTATGGCGGGTGGCAAGTGCGAATTATTAAATTTTAACCCCGTTTTGAATAAAATAGCGCAAAAAATTCTAAAGGCTTAAATTTGAAAAATCGCTATCCGACCCGCCAAATCTCCGTCGGCTCCGTCAAAATCGGCGGCGGCGCGCCCATCTCCGTGCAGTCGATGAGCTTTTCTAAAACGAAGGACGTGGAGGGTACGCTAGAGCAGATAAACCGCCTGTATTTCGCTGGCTGCGACATCGTGCGCTGTGCCGTGCTTGATAAGCAGGACGCGGACGCGCTCGCGCGGATCAAAAAAAGCTCGCCGCTTCCCATCGTAGCGGATATCCATTTTAATTTTCGCTTGGCGCTGCAGGTTGCGGAGTTTGTCGATGCTATCCGCATAAATCCGGGCAATATCGGCGGCAAAGACCGCATCAAAGAGGTCGTGCGCGCGTGCAAAGCTCGCAGCCTGCCTATCCGCATCGGCGTAAATTTGGGCTCACTCGAGGAGCAGTTTGAGCAAAAGTACGGCCGCAGCGTGGAGGCGATGGTGCAAAGCGCGCTGTATAACGCCGCGCTGCTGCAGGATGAGGACTTTAGCGACATCGCGATCTCGCTTAAGACTTCGGACGCACCAAGCACGGTGGCTGCGTATCGCGCGCTGCGCCCGCTATGCGAGTATCCTTTTCATCTGGGCGTGACCGAGGCGGGGACGAAATTTCACGCGAGCATCAAGAGTGCAATCGCGCTGGGCACGCTTCTGATGGAGGGTATCGGCGATACGATGCGCGTGAGCATCACGGGCGAGCTTGAGGAGGAGATCCGCGTCGCGCGCGCGATCCTGCAGGACGCGGGCGTGCAAAAAAGCGGCGTCAATATCATCTCTTGCCCTACCTGCGGGCGTTTGCAAAGCGATCTGCTAAGCGCGATCAAAATCGTCGAAGAAAAAACCGCGCATATCAAAACGCCGCTAAATATCAGCGTCATGGGCTGCGTCGTAAATGCGATCGGCGAGGCGAAGGGCGCGGACGTGGCGATCGCGTTCGGCAACGGGCGCGGCATCGTGATGCGCCACGGCGAAGTGGTCGCCAAACTCGAGGAGAGCAAGCTCGTGGAGCGGTTTTTGCAAGAGGTCGAGGACGAGGTGCGGGCTCGCGAAGGAGCGTGAGAGCTGCGGCGCCTAGCGGCTTAAATGTCGCTATGACGCGCGGCTTGGGCGGCTCGGCTCTGAATTTTAGCGCGCTTGGCTAGTTATAGTTTGCTCGGCGTTTTAAGGCGCTCTCGGGCTCATCGCGGTTCGTTTAGGTTTATAGGTACAGCGCGTCTTGGCGTGAAATTTTAAAATTTCATCCTTAAGGCGGCGCTTTTAAATTTGAGCCTTTGGAAATGCGGCTTAAAATTTTGGTTTGCAATTTTAGGCTTGAAATTTTAGTACTGAAATTTCGTGTGAAATTTTTGAGTTTAAAATTTTGGCTTTGAAATTTCGTCTTGAAATTTCATTTTAAAATTTAAAACTCGCGATTTGAAGCGAAATTTTATAGAGTAGAATTTACCGCGCAAAATTTTAAGCGGTAGAACTCCGTGCCGCAAAGCGGAATCTTGACGGATGAGCTTCCGATACGCCGCGAAATTTCATCCGGCTGGATTTCGTCTTGCACCTAAAATTTAAGGCGAGCGAAATTTTAAGAGTCAAAATTTCAAAGGGCGAAATTTAAAATTGACGGAATTTTAAAGGCGAAAATTCCGAGATGAAATTTTAGATAGCAAAATTTAAAGCGGCCCAAATTATAAAATTTTGCCCGATAGAATTTTGCTGGTAGGCGATATTTTAATTCTATAAAATTTAAAATTATCGCGCCGCAGAGATTTGCGGAAGCGAGCTTGAAATTTTATAGAATTTAAATGCGAAACGAGGGGAAGCGATGGTAACGAAGCAGAATGTGCCTGCAAATTTATACGATCTGGATATGGAGCGCGCGATTTTAAGCTCGCTTTTGCAAAACGAGGACGCATACGGCGAGCTGAGCGAGATAATCTCGGTCGGCGATTTTTTCTACAAGCCGCACGCCGACATCTACGAGGCGATCGTCAAGTGCTCCTCGCACAACGAGCCGATCGCGCCGAGCTTCGTTAAAAAATGGCTAGCTGAGCGCTACGACGATGGCGCATTTACCGAGGTCGTAGCCACCAGCGGCGTGGTCGATGCCCCAAAATACGCGCTTGAGCTGCGCGAAAAATCGATCAAGCGCTCGCTAATCAAGGTCGCGCACGAGATCCCTTCGATGGTAAACGAAGCCGTGCGCAGCAAAGACACCGCCGATAAAATCAGCTCTAAAATTTACGAGCTCATCGACGAGGAGCGCCACGGCGGCATCAAAAAATCACACGAGATTATCGCTGACGTAGTAGAGGAGCTCAAGCGCCAAAAGGCGCTCGCAGGCTCGGAGCTCGTGGGGTTGGATACGGGCTTTCGCTTCCTAAACGACTGCACGAAGGGGCTAAAGCCCGGCGAGCTCATCATCATCGCCGCCCGCCCTGGCATGGGCAAGACCGCCTTTGCGCTAAATTTGATGATGAAAACGCTGCAAAGCGGCAAAGGCGTCGTATTTTTCTCGCTCGAGATGCCCTCTGTGCAGCTGATGTATCGCATACTAAGCGCGCTTAGCTCGATCCCGCTAAGCGACATAATGAGCGCAAAGCTTAGCGACGACGACTGGACGCGCTTCAACGACGCTTGCGACGCGGTGCTGAATATGCCGCTTTTCGTCTATGACAGCGGCTACGTGAATATACACCAGGTCCGCACCCAGCTGCGCAAACTCAAAGCCGCGGACGCCAATATTGAGCTTTGCGTGATCGATTACATCGGACTTATGACGAGCACGAGCAACTACTCCGAGCGCCACCTGCAAATCGCCGAAATTTCGCGCGGGCTCAAGCTCTTAGCGCGCGAGCTAAACATCCCGATCATCGCGCTGTCGCAGCTAAACCGCTCGCTCGAGGCGCGCTCGAACAAACGCCCGATGCTAAGCGATCTGCGCGAAAGCGGCGCGATCGAGCAGGACGCCGACATCATACTTTTCGTCTATCGCGACGAGGTTTATAAGGAGCAGATGGAGCGCGAGCGCATTTCGCGGCTGGAGGCCGAGGGTAAGGACGCTGGCGAGCCCGTGTTTAGGCGCAACGACTATCAGGAAAAAGCCGAAATCATCGTCGGCAAAAACCGCTCGGGCGAGGCGGGTAGGACGATCGAGGTGGGCTTTCAGGGCAGATTTACCCGCTTCGTCGATACGAGCTTCGGCGGCGAACCTAGCGAGAGCGCAATTTTCAACGAAAACGACAATCTCGACTACGTCTCGCAGCTGCAAGATCAGGGCTTTGAGGAGCCAGTTGGGCAGCATCCCGATACAGTGCAGAATTTGCAGCAAAATTTAACGCAGAATTTTAATGAAGCTCAAAATTTTAACGAAGCGCAAAATAGCGGCGTAAGCTTAAATGAAAGCTCCGCTAGCGCTCGAAATTCCAGAGTAAATATCGATTTTGACGAGATGCCTAGTTTCGGCGAAAGCGGTGATGAGCAGGACAGCGAGGAGATAGACGGCGAGTCTAAGCTTAGCGCAGAGCATGACTTGGCAGAGGTGCAGCGTGCACCGCAAAAGCAAGAATTTCAGGGACAAGATTTAGATGATGTAATAGCGGGCAGTATCTCGCCCGAAACAGAGCACATGCGTGGAAATTCGGCCGAGCAAAACGTAAAGAGTGCGGAGAGCGCAAAAGGCGCGCGGCAAGATGCAGAGGGTACATCGCAGGGCGCAAAGAACATGCAGCAAGAGGACGCTGTGTATTTTGAAAACGGCGATGGCGATGAGCCGCCTTTTGAAGCGCAAGAGGATGAGGCAAAATTTAAACCCGCGCCTCCTTTAAATATCGAAGAGATGGGCATTCCAAAGATCAATGAGGCAAACAG
>NZ_CALIJF010000211.1 GCF_938018035.1 uncultured Campylobacter sp.
GTAACTTTTCGGACGCGCGGAAGTTGCCTTTGGCGTGAGCGAAGATCCCCGTGCCGTAAAAGGCATCGCTCTCCTCTTTACTGAGCCCCTGCATAGCCCATTTGCCGCAAATGCGGCTATATAGCTGCCTAAGCTCCTTATTACGCCCCACTAAATTCTTTAGTAAAATCTCCGTGCCTGCTAGAATTAGCGGCGTGCTCGAAAAATCGTAAATTCTGCGTAGATCCTCAAGCGCCCTGAGCGGCAGATGCTCGGCTTCGTCGATTAGCAGCACCTTATCGGCTGTTTTTAAGAAGCTTGAAATCGCTTTTAATTTTGCATTAGCGCTGCCTGCGGCTTCCAGCTTTAGCGCTTCGCATAGCTCGCCAAGCAAAGCGTTAGCGTTGGTGTGGCAGGTAGCCTCAATTAGTACCGCGTTAGGATTTTTGGCGGCAAAGTCGCGTAGTATCGTGCTCTTGCCGCTACCTGCGGTGCCGTAAAGCAAAGCTATCTCGCGCTCGCCTACGGCTTCGGAGATGACGAAATTCGCCATCTTGTAGTCCCGTGAGTCAAAAATTTCATCTCGCGCGGGCGAGGCGGCAAACTCTTTTGCTTTTTTGGCGCTCGCATCGATATAGGCGCCTATCTTGGCTGCGATCGCCGCATTATCGCCCTTGTATTTGCCCGCTCGAAATTGGCTGATCGCTCCCGGGCTAATGCCCAAAGCCCGCGCAAGCGCGCTCATACTCACGCTTCCGCCCTCTAAGAATTCGTTTAGCTTAGATATAATCTCTTGCATATTTTCTCCTTTGCCCATAAAGGGGCTTTTAAAAGACATTTTATGCCCTTTAAAAGCGCCTTATCCGCAGACTACTTCCTCAAAGCTCTTTATCTTGCGCTCCGCTTTGCGCTGCGCAGCTTGCGCGCTTAAAATTTCATCGCTCAAAGCTACGCTAGAGTTCAAGCTTTTAGCCCCTTTTAACGCGGCATCTATTAGCCTACTTTCGTTATTTGCCGCTTGCGGCTTAGGCATCGCGGCGGGCTTAGCTTCTACCATGCGCACTATCTGTTCAAAATCCACCCTGTGCGCGATCGATGCAGCGTCCATCTGCTTTTTAGTCTCTTTTAAGCGCTTATTAAATAGCTTTT
>NZ_CALIJF010000212.1 GCF_938018035.1 uncultured Campylobacter sp.
CGTCGTAGTAAGAAATTTCTTTGCCGAAGTCGCCGTGGCCTTGGACGTAAATTTCGTCATATCGCTCAAAATCGATCTCTTGCACAGGCCAGCCCTTTTTTAGATGCATGTAGTCGTGATAGAGCGCGAAAAGCTCCAAACGCGCATCGTTTAAAAGCGGGCGAGATTGCCATACATAGGCGGTCGTGCGATTATTTTTATAGACGCGGCGATGCGATCTGCTAAATTTGAAATTTGAAGCATCAACGCGTAGGCTTTTACACTCCGCGCAGGCTGCGCAAACGGGCTTTTGAAAATACCTGCCGAAGCGGCGGTAGCCGTGCTGCACTAAGCTTGAATTATACTCGAAGTCGCAGTCTTTTATGTAGAGATACTCGCTGCGTGCAGCTCTGCCACCTAGATAGGGGCAGGCAAAATCCAGCGTGCAAAATGGAATTTCAGTCATTCAGCTTTTTGATATTCGCCGCGTCCACGTATTTTAAAAACTCGTCTTTGAGGCGCTTTTCGCGTGCGGCGATGCTCTCTTTGGCTATGTCAAATTCCTCCGCGGCACCGTCTAGGACGCCCCCGCTTTGCAAGCTCAAATCATCATCTTTAAAAATATCTTTAAACTCGTCGCGATTTGGATTCCTCTTTTTAGGCTTTTTGGGCGCGGAGCTTGCCGCTTTGTCCTTAAGCATATCCTTTTTTATATCTTTTAGGCTATCTAAAAAATCCATGCTCTTTCCTAAATCCGCGCCGATTTGCGCATCGCAGCGGCGATGGCGGCGATCGCTTCGTTTTTATTCGGCTGCATATCGTCCATAGTGTTTTCTAAAATTTTGTCTAAATTTTTCTCTACATAGCTCGTGTCGAAAAAGCCGAGTCGGAATTCGCGCGATTTGCTGATGCTAAGCAAAAACGGAATGATCGTGCGCACTCCCTCGATACGAAACTCCTTCAGCGCGCGCTCTAGTTTATTAACGGCCAGGTCGTAGTCGGTGGTTTTGATGATTAGCTTGGCTAGAAGCGAGTCGTAAAACGGCGGAATTTTATAACCTTTGTAGATGTGGCTATCGACGCGCACGGAAGGGCCTAGTGCTGGATAATAGTCGCTGACAGTGCCTGGAACGGGGGTGAAATTTTTCCAGACGTTTTCGGAGGTGATACGCGCCTCGATCGCATAGCCGTGCGGCTTAATGTCGCTTTGCTCAAGCTCTAAAATTTCGCCGTTTGCGATGCGGATCTGGCGCACTACCAGATCGACGCCCGTAACTTCCTCGGTGATGCCGTGCTCGACCTGGATACGGGTATTCATCTCCATAAAATAGAAGTTATTGTAGTCATCGAGCAAAAATTCTACCGTGCCGACGTTGGTGTAATTCACCGCTTTTGCCGCAGCTACCGCGGTCGTACCCATCGTCTTACGTAGATGCTCGCTAATGGAGGGGCACGGCGCGATCTCGATGATCTTTTGGTGGCGGCGCTGGATCGAACAATCGCGCTCGCAAAGATGGATGATGTTGCCATAATTATCGCCGATGATCTGAAACTCGATGTGGCGCGGCTTGACGACGAGTTTTTCCATAAAAATTTCATCGTTGTTAAAAAAGGTCTTCGCCTCTCTCGTGCACGAATCGTAGGCGCTCTCCATATCCTTCTCGTCCCACACCTCGCGGATACCGCGTCCGCCGCCGCCGCCGCTAGCCTTTAAAATCACGGGATAGCCGATCTCGCGCGCATATTTTTTAATCGTATCCATACTCTCGTGATTAAGCTTTTCGGTACCCGGCACGATCGGAATGCCGTTTTTGCGCATCAGATAGCGAGCGATGTTTTTGTTGCCCATTTTGCGGATAACGTCAGGCTTTGGACCGATAAAGATAATGCCCGCGTCCTCGACCTCTCTTGCAAAGTCAAAATTCTCGCTCAAAAAGCCGTATCCAGGATGTATCGCATCAGCGCCGCACTCTTTGGCGACTTCGACGATCTTTTTGGCGTCCAGATAGCCTTTTAGCGCATCGGTGCTTACCTCGTAAGCCTCGTCGGCGATTTTTACGTGCAAGCAATCGATGTCGGGTTTGGTATAGATCGCAACGCTTTTAATATGCAGATCTCTGCAGGCCCTAATGATGCGAACCGCGATCTCGCCGCGATTAGCGATAAGAATTTTACGTATCATAAATAATTGCCTCTTTTAAAGAAATACCGCAGTAATAATAGTATAAAAAATTTTATAGCAAGTTGAAATTTGCAAAAGGTGGTTGAAATTCCGGATAAAATTTGAAATAAATCAAATGGTGCCCGAGGTCGGAATCGAACCGACACGAGGTCGCCCTCGCCAGATTTTGAGTCTGGTGCGTCTACCAATTTCACCACTCGGGCATTTAAAAAGCTATGATTGTATAAATTTAAAAGAGAAAAGCCCCGAAGACGGGGCTTGGAGCAAGAAAATTATTTTTTCTTCTTGCCTTTTGCAGCTGCAACAGCCTCTTTTAGCTGTTTGCCGACTTTAAATTTTACTACTTTAGTAGCAGGAGATTTGTAAGTTCTGTTTGTGCCAGGAACTTTACCCTCGCGAGCTGCACGCTCTGCGATGCCGAAAGATCCGAAGCCGATGAAGCTTATGTCATCACCTTTTACCAAAAGCTCTTTGATAGCCTCAAGTGCAGAATCAACTACCTTAACAGTATCTTTTTTAGAAAGACCTGCCTTATCGGCAACTACTTGGATAAAATCAGCTTTTTTCATGCTAATCCTTTAAAATAAAGTGGTTTAGGCGGTATTCTACAATAGTTTCGCAAAAAATACAATAGTTTTTTAAGAAAAAAACGCAAAAATCGGCAAAATTTAGCCGAATTTAGCCCAAATTCGTCAATTTTTCAGATTTTGCTTCTTGGAATTTCAAAATTTCGCCATATTTTTGGGTCGATTTTTGAAATTTTGCCCGATTCAAAAAATTTCAAAATTTTACCCCGCCACGCCTCATTTTTATAAAATTTCGCTCCAGCCTGCCGCTTTAAAATATATAAACTATATTTTGTTATAATCCGCGCAAAATTTCAAAGGCTTTTTATGACTAAAATTTTAATGATAGAGGACGATTTAGAACTCGCCGAAATTTTAAGCGAATATCTGCAGCAATACGATATCGATATTACCGTCGCGGACGATCCGTTTTTGGGGCTTTCTAAGTTAAATTTAGAAAATTTTAACCTCGTGATTTTAGATCTCACGCTTCCTGGGATGGACGGGCTTGAGGTCTGTAAAGAGATCCGCAAAAACACCGATATACCGATCATAATATCAAGCGCCCGCCACGATCTGACCGATAAGATCAACGCTTTTGACTTCGGCGCGGACGATTATCTGCCAAAGCCCTATAATCCGCAAGAGCTTTTAGCGCGCATCAAGCGCCACATCGAGCGCTACGACATAAACTCCATCCAGCGCGCCGCAAAGTCCAAAAAAGACCTCGAAGTGGACGATTTCCGCCACGTCATCAGCTTCAAAGGACAGCCCCTTTCACTCACTATCGCCGAATACGACGTGCTTTCGTATCTCATCAAAAAGGAAGGCGGCGCGATCACCCGCGAGGAGCTCATCTACAACTGCAGCTCCATAAGCGAGGAATCCTCGAGCAAAAGCATCGACGTCATCATCGGTCGCATCCGCCTAAAGCTTGGCGAAACGTCCAAGGCACCCAGCTACATCCACGCTATCCGCGGCGTAGGCTATAAGCTGATACAATGAGCGCTCGCGCCGGGCGAGCGGAGCGATAGAATTTAGCCGCTCGCGGCTCTAAATTTAAGAGGCACTCGCGCGGCAAAACTGAAATCGCAAGCCGGTCCGCGCGATTTTGCCGTTTAAATTTAAGGCGCCTCAACTGAAGCGTTAAAATTTTACGATAAAATTTTGTAGTTATAAATTTAGCACGCGGCTGGATGCGCGCGGAATTTTATCGTCGAATTCGACAAGCAATTCGGCTCTACGCGCAGGACGAGTTATAAAAAGCAGAGCCCAGGGCAGCGAGAAGGGGTAAATTTTAAAATTTAAAGCGGTGCGGCTATGTAAATTTAAAAGTTCCTTGCTTTGCAATGAATTTTTAAAATTTACGCGCCGTGCCTTTAAACCGCGCCGTAAATTTAAAGCAGGGCAAGCCGGTTCCGTGCGCCAAAGCAAAGTAAGCCAGCAGCTTAAAAGCTTTGAAATTTTAAAAATTTAAGGATCATATAAATTTAATGAAAGTAAGATCGTCGATTTTTTACACCATCACGTTCATCTTCGCGCTCGCCGCCGTGGGCGTTTCGCTCGCGCTACTCTGGCTCATCGGCTACGATCAGCAAAACTACACTCGCGAGCTAAACTCCAAATACTCCATCGTTGCGCGCGCGAACCTATATCAGATGAGTAAGCTCATCAGCGATGTCGAATATGACCGCCAGGTCGCAAATTTCGAGTTTTCGACGATCCGCGATGAAGCTAGGCGCGATGAGATCATTGCAGGCGCCGAAATTTTAGATAGCATCTCCGCAGACATCGGCTCTGCGGACATCTTGCTTTTTAAACGTAAACATTATCTAAAGATCACCCACGCGGGCGAGACGCGGCTTTTAAACGACAAGGAGTATCAGCCCTACCGCTACGATATTTTCAAAGCGATCTACGGCGTCATTTTGGTGATCATCCTGCTTGCGTATATCTTTATCATCCGCAAAATTCGCCCTCTTCGCAAGCTCAAGCGTCAGATCGATAAATTTGCTAAAGGCGATCTTCAGATCAAGGACGTAAGTGCGGGAAATGATGAAATTTCCGAGGTTTCGCACGCATTTTACGAGGCGGTCACGCAGATAAATAAGCTTAACGAATCGCGCCATCTGTTTTTGCGAAACATAATGCACGAGCTTAAAACTCCCATCACAAAGGGTCGCATCGCCGTCGAGATGATCGAGCACGGCAAAAATCAAGAGCGCCTCATCTCGGTCTTTGAGCGGCTGGAGAGCCTAATCAACGAATTTGCGGCGGTCGAGCGCGCGACTGCGGGCACGGCGCTAGGCGAATGCGGAATTTTTTCAATGGATGAAATTTTAAAAGAAGCGCTTAGTATCGCGATGATCGAGCCGGGCTGCGTCACGCTACAAAATCCGCTAGGCCTGAGCTTAAACGTCGATCTGAAGCTCTTTTGCGTCGCGGTGAAAAATTTAATCGACAACGCCGTTAAATACGCCGCAGACGGTAAAATTTTAATCCGCCTAGACGCTGAAACGATGGACTTCATAACGCTCGGCAAGCCGCTACAGAAAGACTTTAGCTACTACAAAGAGGCCTTCGTCAAGGGCACGAACGCCAAACAAAGCTTCGGCCTGGGGCTCTACATCGTCGATAATATCGCCAAGGCGCACGGGCTAAAATTCCTCTACCGCAGGCAGGATGAGCTAAACGTCTTTTATTTCGAGGGGATCGAAAAGATAGCTGCGTTATGAAATTTAAGCACATTTTTTATATCATTGCGCCAAAAATTCGAAACGGGAAGATGCGAAATTTCATATTTTTAGCGCTATTTTTAAACGCGGCCATATTTTTTCTACCTCGCGGCGCACAAGCCGAGAGTTTTATCACCGACGAGGAGTACGGCGCGATGCTGTATAAAAACCCGCGCGGCGTGGGCTGCGATAAGTGCCACGGCGAAAAGGGCGAGGGCTCGCTGATCGCGACGTATAAAGAATTTAACCGCACCGCAGGCGCTTATTACGAGCGCGCCCTAAACGCGCCGCCGATCAACAATCTCTCGCTTCAGGAGCTCGCCGACGGGATCAGTAGCTCGCGCGACGTGATGCCAAGCTACTTCCTGACGCAAAATGAGATCATCATCATCTACAAATATATAAAATCGATAAATCAACCCAAAAAGAAGGAGAAAAAATGAATAATCACGACGAATTTTTAGCGGCGCTTAAACTTATCCCGGGCGGCGTCGATTCGCCGGTGCGAGCATTCGGTAACGTCGGCAGCGAGCCTTTTATGGTGGATCGCGGCGAGGGCTCGTACATCTACGACGTCGAGGGTAAAAAATATCTCGACTTCGTGCAGAGCTGGGGTCCGCTCATCTTCGGTCACGCCGATGCTGACATTGAGCGCGCCGTCGTGCAAACCGCCAAAAAAGGGCTAAGCTTCGGCGCATCCAGCCCGCTTGAGACGCAGCTTGCCTCGCTGGTGCTAAAAAATTTCGATTTCCTAGATAAGATCCGCTTTACCAGCAGCGGCACGGAAGCCACGATGAGCGCGATCCGTCTTGCGCGCGCCTTTAGCGGACGGGATAAAATTTTAAAATTTGAGGGCTGCTACCACGGCCACAGCGACAGCCTGCTCGTCAAAGCAGGCAGCGGCGCGAGCACCTTCGGTAACGCAAGCAGCGCTGGCGTGCCGCAGGATATCGCAAAAAATACCTACCTAGCCAGATACAACGACATACAAAGCGTAAAGGACGTCCTAGCGCAAAACGACATCGGCACGATCATCATCGAGCCGATTGCGGGAAATATGGGCTTGGTGCCGGCGGATCCCGAATTTTTAACCGAGCTTCGCGCGCTGTGCGACGAGAAAAAGATCGTGCTGATAATCGACGAGGTAATGAGCGGCTTTCGCGCGAGCGAGCTAGGTAGCTACGGCATCTACGGCGTTCGCGGCGATCTGGTAACCTTCGGCAAGGTCATCGGAGGCGGTATGAGCG
The DNA here is from genome assembly GCF_938018035.1 of uncultured Campylobacter sp. Classification (GTDB taxonomy): domain Bacteria; phylum Campylobacterota; class Campylobacteria; order Campylobacterales; family Campylobacteraceae; genus Campylobacter_B. The sequence goes on from NZ_CALIJF010000212.1 coordinate 6,710, forward strand.
TGGCGGCGTTTGCGGGCAAGCGCGAAATCATGGATATGATAAGCCCGCTAGGAGCGGTATATCAAGCAGGTACGCTAAGCGGAAACCCCGTCGCAATGGCTGCGGGCATCGCTAGCCTAAGTAAAATTTACGCTAGCAGCGGCCTTTACGAAAGGCTCGGCGAGCTGGCGCGTAGGCTTACGGATGGGCTTTGCGCCATAGCGCAGCGCCGCGGCATCGCGCTGCAAACCGCCTGCGTAGGCTCGATGTTCGGATACTTTTTCGCAGACGAAGAGGTGCGCGACTATGACGGCGCTTTGCGGGCAGACACCGCGCGCTTTGCGAAATTTCACGGCGAGATGATTAAGCGCGGCGTATTTTTGGCGCCTAGTCAGTTTGAGACGGGCTTCATCTGCGCCACGATGAACGAAGCGCAGATCGACTTTGCACTAAACGCCGCGGATGAAGCGATGGCGGCGCTTTAAGAGCTGCGTTTTAAATTTAATCGGATTTTAGATGAGAGTAACGAAAAATTTAAACAAAATCGTAAAGGGCGCCTGCGACATCAGCCTAGGCATCTCAATCGTCGTAGCGATCGGCATCGGCGTAGCGATCGGGCTTGGACTGCGGCACCTCACGGGCTCGCTACTTCTGCTCTGGCTTGGCATCGCCATCGGCATCGCGGCGGCGTTTCTGAACGTTTACCGCGCGTGCAAGGCGCTAAATTCGAGCTTAAAAGAGCTTGAAAACGATCCGAAATACAAGGCGGATCCGAAAAATTTTGACGACGACGAATTGGATGAGCGGGATTGAATAGGCGGTTTTTGCTCATATACTGCACGCTAAACGCGGCATTTGCCCTGCTTGGGCTAGCGCTTTGCGGCGGCGGGTTTTTCGGCACGGGCTCTTTCGACGTACGGGCGCTTGCGTGGCTTCTTAGCTTGGAAGCGGGATTTTTGGGCGCATTCGGCGCGGTATATTTTTCGTTTCGCGCTTACCGCAACAAAATAGAAGATGAACTCAGAGCCGGCAAATACGATGAAATTTTACGGCAAAGCTCTAAAAATTCCGCAGGTTTCATGAGCGGCAAAACTTCCGTAAACGATACGAATTCCGCAAGTCTTGGTGGCAAAAACCGAGGCGTCGCAAGCGGCGACGATAAAATTTTATACAGCGATGTTTGCGGCGGCGAAATTTTAAAAAGCGAAAGCTTTAGGGGCGTAAATTCAGGCGCCGAAATTTCAAACGCGCAAAATTCCGAAGGCGCCGTAAATTTCACTAGCGGCGATAGCTGCGTCGAAAACGATGATAGCCACGCCCTGTACGATGAGGCCACCGGCGAGTGTGCCGTAAACTCTACCGACGACGAAGATACCGAAAATTTCACCGCCGAGCGCGACATAACCGCCGCTGGCGAGCGCGACGTAAATCCTACGAAGAGCGACGACAAAACCTCCGCTTGCGACGCGACCGCTTTAGGACATGCCGCCGATAAATTTAATATGAATGGCAGCGCGACTTGTAGCAACTCACACGGCGGCATAAACGACGAAGCTAGCGATAGTTCGCAAGGCGGCATAGGCGAGCGTTGCGACGACTTGAAAATCGGAGCGAGCAGCGATCTGGGCGGCGGCTGGAGTTACGGCGCAGATCACAGCAATCATAGCGACAGCGCAGGTAACGGCAATCGTGGCGGCGATGTAGATAGCGGCAAGCCGGACGACAGTACGAGCGATTTTGGGAGCGGAATTGGCGGCGCGCACGACGGATCAAATGATGATTTCGACGGCGCGGGCGGCAGTGTTGATAGTTGGGATGATGAGCACGAAATGGGCGAGGTTCGGAGCAACTTTGCTGGGGCGTTTTTCTCTCCGTTTAAAATTCTATCCTACACGGCGCTCGTGGCGGCGATCTACCTGCTT
>NZ_CALIJF010000213.1 GCF_938018035.1 uncultured Campylobacter sp.
TTTAACGCATCTAGAACCTGCGGGATTTTTGTGTCGAATTTTGGCTCTTCTGGAATTTTAAATTCTACCAAATCTGCTTCGTCCACCATTGCGCCTTGTATATCTAGCGGCAGATCCAGCCATACGGGTCCGGGTCTGCCGTGCTTAGCCTCATAAATAGCTTTTTGCAGATGAAATTTTATGCTATTTTTATCCGTTATCATTACGGCGTATTTTGTGATAGGCCTTACGATGTCAACGATATTAACCTCTTGATCGCCGAGCTGACGTAAATTTAACTCGGGTTGCGAAGCAATGGTCGTTTGAAATTTAACCTGCCCCGATATGATCATCGTAGGGATCGAATCCACCCAAGCACCGTAAACGCCGGTAATCGCGTTTGTCCCGCCAGGGCCTGTGGTAACATACGCGATACCGATCTTATTTGAGACGCGCGCATATCCCTCTGCGGCTATCGCGCAAGCCTGTTCGTGATGGTTACAGACATACTCTAAATTTTCATTTTTGCCAAGCGAATCTATCAGGTGCATATTGCCGCCACCCGAGACCATAAATACGGTCTTTGCAGTATCTTCGTGTTCGGCTATAAATTTTGCTATAAAATCGCTAACTTTTATCATCGCATCATCTCTTTTACGTAGTCGTTTAAATTTTGTTCGGTATCGATTGTGCCGTTTTCGTAGAAATTTTTATACCATTTTACAGTTTTTTCAAATGCCGTTTCGCTATCCCAAACGGGCTTCCAGCCAAGCAGCGCATGCGCTTTAGAGCAATCAAGCTTCAATAAATTTGCCTCATGCGGCTGGTCCGTGTCGGAGCCGATTTTAAATTCTATCTTATCCCAATATCGCTTGGCGCTCTTTAGTACATCAAGCACCCTAATCGCGCCATCATCGCTAGGACCGAAATTCCACGCGCTGCCGAATTCCTTTCGCCCTTCAAGCAACTTTTGCCCCACGAGCAAATATCCACTAAGCGGTTCTAACACATGCTGCCAAGGACGCGTCGCATTCGGATTGCGGATCATTACCGCTTCATTTTTAGCTGCCGCGCGCATTACGTCGCAGATCAATCTGTCTTGCGCCCAGTCTCCGCCGCCTATGACATTACCTGCGCGACACGTAGCAAGCAGCGTTTGATGCTTTACGCCATAGTCTTTTTCGTTAAAAAACGAATTTCGATATGAACTAGCCAGAAGATCCGCGCAGCCTTTCGACGAACTATATGGATCATATCCGCCCATAGGATCGTTCTCGCGATAACCCCAAACCCACTCTTTATTTTCGTAAGCCTTGTCGCTGGTGATATTTACGATCGCGCGAACGCCTGCTTTTCTGCAGGCTTCAAAGACTTTTAATGTGCCGACAACATTGGTTTCGTAGGTTGTTATCGGATCGGCATAAGATGGACGTACGAGCGCCTGAGCGGCAAAGTGAAATACAATGTCGGGTTTATAAGTCGTAAATGCTTCGTCTAATTTGACAAAATCTCGTATGTCGCCCATTATCTGGACGATATTTAAATTTAAAAGTCCTATATGATTTGGCTCTGTAGGCGCCAGAAGCGAATACCCTATCACTTTCGCGCCCAAGCGCTGCAGCCATAGACTAAGCCATGAGCCCTTAAAGCCGGTATGTCCGGTAAGCAAAACTGTTTTGCCCTTATAAATTCCGGAGTATAAATTTTGCATTTCTTGTGTCGTTATTGCGTTGTTCATCCGCTACCACTTTTTCCATGGAGCGCTACCACTATCCCATAGTTTTTCTAATACTTGCTTATCACGCAAGGCATCCATCGGTTTCCAGAAACCACAGTGCTTGAAAGCACAAAGCTCGCCGTCTTTAGCCAAATTTGAAAGCGGAGCTTGCTCGAATACCGTAGCATCACCATCAGTAATATAATCAAAAACCTTAGGCTCGCATACGAAAAAACCTGCGTTTATCCAATTTCCGTCACCTTTAGGTTTTTCAAAAAAAGATGTAATTAAGCTTGAATTATTAATATCTAAAGCACCGAATCTACCTTCTGGCTGAACTGCAGTCATAGTAGCAGCCTTGCCATGTAATTTATGAAATTTTACTAACTCGTCTATATTCACATCACTAACACCATCACCGTAAGTAAGCATGAAACTCTCATCTCCTACATATTCCTGAGCTCGTTTTATCCTACCGCCAGTCATTGTATCTAGCCCAGTGTCAATCAGAGTAACCTTCCAATCTTCGCTTAATGTTTTATGAATTTTCATATTATTACTTTTTATATCAATCGTTACATCACTTCTATGCAAGAAGTAGTTTGCGAAATACTCTTTTATATAATAACCTTTATAACCAAGAAGCACCACAAATTCATTAAAGCCGTAGTGGCTATAAATTTTCATAATATGCCATAATATCGGTCTGCCACCAATCTCAACCATTGGCTTAGGTCTGATGCTGGTTTCTTCGGCAAGCCTAGTGCCAAAGCCGCCAGCTAAAATTAAAACCTTCATATATTCATTTCCTTTTTACTCCCATATACAAGAGGTTGCAAGAGAGAGAGAGAGAGAGTTTATTTGCTTTTTATTTTATCAAAATAAAACTTAGATAAAAATAACGGCTAAATAATTTTAAACTTTCTCGCTCTTATTTTAATGCAATTATTCTCTAATTAAGAGCACACTTAAATCAATAGAATTTTAAAATTTCACCATTTTATCGCTGCGATTTTTATAGTATAGCTAAATTTACGCTACGCCTTTTTCGGCGTGATCAGCATATTTACGTAGCGACCCTCCAGCGCGGGCGCTTTATCGCGATCGGCCACTTCTGCGAAAAATTCGTCCCAAATTTTATTGAGCAAATTTACGCCGATTTCCGGGCTTGACATCTCGCGCCCTTTTAAAAATACGCGAAGCTTGACGTGCTTGCCGCTACTAAGGAATTCTTTCGCGTGTTTTACTTTGTAATTAATGTCGTTTTGAGCGATTTTGGCGGACAGCTTGATCTCTTTGACCTCGATGATTTTTTGCTTTTTTTTCGCCTCTTTGAGCTTTTTTTCCTGCTGATAGCGAAATTTGCTGTAGTTCATGACCTTGCAAACGGGCGGCTTTGCATCGGGCGCTATCAAAACCAGATCCACACCCTCTCGCTCGGCGATTTGCAGCGCCTGCGCCTTTGAAATTATGCCGTAAACCTCGCCGTTGTCGCCTATGCACCTGACTTCGCTAGCCGGAATGTCCTCGTTTAGAAAAACCTCTTTTTCTCTGCTCAAAAATTCACCTCGTTTAATTTAGCTTTTACGAAATTTAAAAACTCATCCAGCCCTAAATTTCGCTGTTCGCGCGCCCTGCGATCGCGCAGAGCCACGCTGCGAGCCGAAACTTCATTATCGCCTAGGACGATGATGAGCGGCACCTTCTGCTTTTCAGCCGTTCTGATTCGTTTATTTAGCGTTTCGTTTTTATCTAAAATTTCGCCGTCAATGCCTGCCTCGCGCAACAAATTTAAAATTTCTTTCGCATAGCTTGCGTGCGCTTCACCGATCGGCACGATCGATACCTGCGTAGGACAGATCCAAAACGGAAGCTCGCCCGCGGTGTGCTCGAGCAAAATCCCCACGAAGCGCTCGAAGCTTCCCAAAATCGCGCGATGCAGCATCACAGGCTGCTTTTTTTCATTATTTTCGTCGATGTAGCCAAGCTCAAAGCGCGCAGGCAGGTTAAAATCGACCTGAACCGTACCGCACTGCCATTTTCGACCGAGCGCGTCGGTGATTTTAATGTCGATCTTAGGCCCGTAGAATGCGCCGCCGCCCTCGTCTAAGCCGTATTTTAAGCCCTTTTCGTCAAGCGCATCTTTTAAGGCCTTCGTCGCGATATCCCAAACCTCGTCGTCGCCGACTGCCTTTTGCGGTTTGGTCGAAATCTCAAGCTCGTATTCAAATCCGAAAGCCTTCATCAAGAGTTCAACGAAATCTAAAATTTCATAGACGTTTTCTTTGATCTGGCTCGGCATCACAAATAGATGTGCGTCGTCCTGCGTAAACTCGCGCACGCGGAAAAGCCCGTGCAAGACGCCGCTTTTTTCGTGGCGGTGCACGACGCCGTACTCGCAAAATTTAAGCGGCAGATCGCGATATGAGCGGATCTCGCTTTGATAAACCTTGATGTGACCGACGCAGTTCATCGGCTTGATGCCGTATTCTTGCTCCTCGATCGTCGTAAAATACATATTTTCTTTGTAGTTGCTGTAATGCCCGCTGATCTTCCACGCGTCGGATTTTAAAATTTCAGGGCCGCGCACCGGCTCGTAGCCGCGCTTGCGAAGCTGCCTATAAAGGCGCTCCTCGAGCTTTATACGCATCCTCGTGCCGGCAGGAAGCCAGATCGGAAGTCCCGCGCCGATCTGCTCGTCGAAGGTGAAAAATTTCATCTCGGCTCCGAGCTTTCGGTGATCGCGCTTCTTAGCTTCTTCAAGCATCGTAAGATGTTTTTTAAGGCTATCTTTATCGGCAAATACGACGCCATAGATGCGAGTTAGCATCTCGCGCTTTTCATCGCCGCCGAGATACGCTCCCGCGATGCGCGTAAGGGCGAAATTTTTCAAAAATTTCGTATTTTGCACATGCGGGCCGCGGCAGATGTCCTCAAACTCGCCCTGCGTGTATAAGCTAACCGGGCCGTCCGGGATGCGCTTTAAAACCTCCTGCTTAAGATCGTCGTTTGCATATTTTTTCGCGACCGCCTCTTTTGTGGAGGCTATCTTTTTAATCTCTAAATTTGCCTCGGCGAGCGCACGCATCTTTTTTTCGATCGTCTTTAGATCCTCTTCGCCGAGCTTCTCGCCGCTATCTTTGCTGACGCGGATGTCGTAGTAAAACCCATCCTCGATCGCGGGTCCCACGAAAAATTTAGCGCTCGGATAAAGCTCGCGCACCGCCTGCGCCAAAAGGTGCGCACAGGAGTGGCGCAGAATTTTAAGCGCGTCCTCGGAGTTATCGAAATATATCGGCTGCGCCTCGCTTGTGTGCTCGCCGATACTTTGAGTATCGTAAATTTCACCGTTAAGTTTATATGCGATAATATCGCTCATTGGCTTGTTTCCTTTTTTACCGAATTGTCTTTCTTACACTGAAAGAACGAGAGCTAATTTTAGCTAATCAATCCTTAACGATAAATTTAAAAAATATTAAAATTAAAATTTTTGATTCTTTTCTCGCAATAAAAAATACACGGCGTTTGCGCAAAGAGCACAAATCACCATCACACTTGCGAGCAAAAACGGCTTATTCGCTCCCACTGCACCCACGATAAACGAAATAGCCCCGGCAATAGCAAACTGCACAGTCCCCAGTACCGCCGAAGCTGCGCCAGAGTTGCCGTCCTTATATAGCGCCATCGCAAGCGTCGTGGCGTTAGGCGCAACAAAGCCAAGAGACGAAAGTAATACGAAAAGCGAAGCCTCAAAGCAGATAAAAGGAAGGTCAAGCATAGCGCATGCGAGCAGAATCAGGCTCATCACGAGCATCGCTATTAGACCGAAATTTAATAAAGCGGCGGGTTCGCGATTTTGCACGAGTTTGGCATTTAGTGCCGAAACAAGGGTCATTCCAAGAGCGTTGATGCCAAATATTACGCCAAAGGCATGCTCGCCCAGCCCATAATAGCCCAAAAATATGAAGCTAGAGCCCGTGATATAAGCAAAAAGCGCGCTCATCGCAACTGCAAATCCTAGCGTATAGCGCATAAATTCCTTATTTCGCAAGATTATGCCGTATTCGCCAAGCACGCCTTTTACGCTAAGTGTAGCAGTCCTGTCTATCTGAGCGCTCTCGTCGAGTCCGAAAAATATAAATGCAAAAAGCAAAATTCCAAGCGCAAACAAAATCGCAAAAATCGCTTGCCATGAGAAAAAATCTAGCACAAATCCACCTAGAGTTGGTGCTAGCATCGGCGCTAGCGAGCCTACGACCATCATCAGCGCAAACATCGCCGCAGCCTCGTGCAGTTCGAATTTATCATTAATTACGGCTCGCGCAAGTACCACTCCAGCGCACCCACCCAAAGCTTGCAAAAATCTAAAAAATATAAACGCGTAAACACTATCAAAGCTCACGCAAGCAAGCGACGCACATATGAAAAGCAAAATGCCCGCGTATAGCGGCTTTTTACGGCCAAATTTATCGCTTAGCGGCCCATAAACGAGCTGTCCTAGCGCAAAAGCGATGAAAAAACTCGCAACCGATAGCTGAGTGTAAAACTCGCTCGTAGCAAAGCTTGCCTTTACCTTTTCCAGCGCGGGCAGATACATATCGGTAGACAAGGGCGCCAGAGCGGACATATAGGCGAGTATAATCACCAGCTTAAATTTAGCGAATTTAATTTGTTTTTCTTTGACCATCGTTTTCCTCAATTATTTTTAGGCAGAGCTCAAACGTGCGCACGAGCGCGTTTAGATCTTTAAATTTTTGCGGCAAGAGCCTGGCGATAAAATATATCGGACGCAGCGCAAGTACCGTAGCCCACGCACTTTGCACTACATCCTGCTCGCCGCTTGAGGCGTAGGCGTGGATGCCTGCGCGCACAAAACCTTCGCTCAGACCTTCGCGACAAAGATCATAGACAAACAGCAAAAAATCTCGCATTTTGGCTTTTTGCAGATCATCGCGCTCGCCGCGATTTTCAAAATCTATAAATTTCATCTCGCCGTTTTTTACTAAAACGTCGCGCAGTGCGGGTCTGCCGTGTATGAAGCCACTCGAATGCAGCTGTGCTAACGCCGCAGCGTAGCCCTGAATGAGCGCCACGCAAGCCGCCTCATCCGAGCTTTTTAGCACCTCGTCCACCGGCGTGCCGCCGTCTTTGAGTACGAAAAAGCTCTCGTCTCGCAGCACCAGCTGCGGCACAGGCGCGCCAGCTGCGTACAGGCTCTCGCATTTTAGCGCTTCGTAATCGAAAGAGGCTTTCGGATTTGCTTTGAATATTTTCGTAAGCAATCCGCCGCGGATGCGCAGCTCCGGCTGCTTGAGCCAGTATTTCTCGCCCTCGAAACTAAAGCTCGTGACGCGCTCGCCAGGATGATTTTTTAGAATTTCATTTACGTATTCTTTAAAATTTTGCATTCAATAAATTTAGCGAATTTTTTTTAGAAAGAGCTAAATTTGCGAGTTTTATTTCATAGAGTTTCATCTGTCCGCATAAAATTTATTACGTAAATTCAGCGGGGCTAAATTTTAAAACTATCAAGTAGAATTTATTGAAGTCTTGGAATTTTGTAGCACAGGAAGCAGCAAAAGTGCATAATTTTGAAATTTAGAAGTTAGATAAAATTTTAGAATTTTATAAAGCTAAGATTTGCGTCAAAAAATTTTTAAGCTAGAAGTGGCGACCCCTACGAGATTCGAACTCGTTTTACCGCCGTGAAAGGGCGATGTCCTAACCGTTAGACGAAGGGGCCACTTAATCTGGTATTAAGATTAAAGGCGGTATTCTACTCAAGACGCACTTAAACCCAACTTAAATTAAGGATTATTTATGAAATGCTCTTTTCTGACGCCGCTTGCACTTTCGCTTCTGCTCGCAGGCTGCGCTACCACTGCACTCAAGCCCGCTTCTACGCAAGCTGTAAATTTCACCGTCGTTTCACCGCTTACCCGCACCAGCGACGCGGGCTTTATGCGTAAATTTAAAAATCAAACCGAGGTTCAAATTTACGCAAGCGGCATCAGCGTGCTGAGCCTGGTTTTAAAAGGCGATAAAATTTGCATGAACGGCGCGTGCGA
>NZ_CALIJF010000214.1 GCF_938018035.1 uncultured Campylobacter sp.
GCCCGTCGAAATCGATATGGATCCCGTAAACTTCGGCTAGACGGAGCTTTTAAAATTCGAGCGAAATTTTATCCGCCGCGGACGCCTTTTTGCAGCGTTTGTTTGCGGAGTGGGCTAAAAAAGAGTGGCAAAATTTCGGGTAAAATTTAAGGAGACGATTTGAGCGATAATTTAGATAAGCTAAGAGAAGTCTTGCGTGGAAGGCACGCGAAGGCGCCTCGCAAATCGCAGATAGATAGTGACGAGCTCGATTCTTTAAAACTGGATTTAAAACTAGATGGCTCGGAGCTTGTAGATGATAGCACAGAAACGTATACCGACAAAGATGCGAGCCTTTCGAGCGAGGATCAAACCATAATCATAGATTATGACAGAGCCCCATTAATCATCACGGATCATCTCTATCGCGATTACGTTAAATATCAATTCCCCGCGATGTGCTGCGCATTTTTAATATTTTTGTTTTTTGCCGTCATCGTGGTGGGGCCGCCAGAGCTAGGCGTATTGCAAATGTTTATCCTAGTGCCCTTGCCGCTCATAGAGGCAGCTAGGCGCTAGGGCGAAGCATATTTCGTGATGACGAACTCCGCCGTCGCGTATTATAAAAAGGGCGAAATTGTGAAATTTTTTGAGCTACAAAAGATCGGTGCGATGGCGATTAGCTTCGATTGCAGATGGAGTTGGAGGCAGCAAATGCCGTTAGCCCTTAAGATCGTTATCGCCGTTTGGGTTTTACTCGCGCTTAAGTTTGGCGGAGACGACGAAAGCGTGAGTGTTAATATTAGAAATATAGTCTGTATTTTTACTATGGTACTTACCTTGCTTTACGGCTCTAAGATATTTATGCATCTACATAATGGCAGCCTCGGATTTTTCGGTATTCACGATCAGCTCGTGCTATATAAAGAAAACGCCAACGTTGATATAATGAATATTTTGATGGCAAACAAGGATGAATACGTGCAGCTACGGGAGTATTTCTTAGCCGTGCTAAATGTCGATATAGACGAGCTGCGGCGCACGATGTCGGTTTTCGATGAAAAGATAGAATTTAAGAAATTTAAATTCTAAATCGGCGCGCTTGAGGGGTTTGTCCGCAGGAACAAATATAGACTCCGTGAGTTTTGGTTAGGCGCGCAGTTAAGTGAATTTTATTCACATAAATTTTGTCCATAGAACCTGCAGGATTTGATGTATTGCAACGCTGAATTTTTATGCTTTACTGCCTATCTCATATTAAATCAAAATCAAAAAATAATATCAAATTGTTAAGTATAATTTAACTTAAGTGAGGATATTATGCACCCATAAGTCTAGTATGATATTGCTCTTTTTGAATGGAGGACAGAATGCCTAGATTTGCTTTACTTATAAAATTTACGCTTGTGATCATACTT
>NZ_CALIJF010000215.1 GCF_938018035.1 uncultured Campylobacter sp.
TTCTCGCCCTCGAACCACAGCCCGCAAAGCCCCGCCTCATCGCCCGCGAGCGTGATTTCGCCAAGCGGCGAGTCGTAATATGCGATAAATTTCATAATTGCTCCTATTTTGCGCTTTTACGATTAAATTTAGGCGCCGCAAACAGCGCCTAAATTTCCCAAATTTCTAAAATCTGCGGACAGATTTTAGCTACGCTTTGCTTAAATTTCGCCTTTTGCGCGCTACTCGGGTCGCCAAGGGCTTCAAATTTGCAAAAAAGCTCGGCGATCTTTAGCCAGCCCGCAAGATTTAGATCGAATTTTTTCAAATTTGCCTCGGACAAAAACTCCAAATCATGGTCGTAAAACGCGATCTCGCCGCCAGAGCTTAGCAACCAAAGATCGCCGCTGCCGCCGTCTGCAAATATACAAAACTCGCGCAACAGCCCGCTATCGCCCTCAAAAGGAAATTTCGCCGCATCGTTGCAGCGCGCGATCTCGTGCTCTTTCAGCACTCTAAAATCGCCCGCAATCTCCCTGCCGAAGTATTTGCCTAGGGAATTTTTCAGCTCGTTTTTGTTCAAAATTTAACTCCTCCGCTTTAGTTTCGCTTTTTGACATAAAGCATAAAAAAGCCGACCATCGCCGCGAAGATCACGCACATCGCAAGCGTCACGATGAGCGTGCCGTGCGCCGAGCCGCTTAAAAATAGCCCTGTCGTGTTCATCCCGAAAAAGCTCGTGATGAAATTTAGCGGCAGCAGCAGCGACGAGATGATCGTGAGAATGTAGATGTTGCGGCTGATCTTGTCGTTTTTGAGACTCTGGATGAATTGATAGATATCCTCGATCCTGACGGCGTATTCGCTCATCACGCCCTTGAAAACGCCCGCTTCGTAGGCGTAGTTTTTCAGCCGCTTTTTAAGCGCCGGCTGCTCGTTTCCACAGATGAGCAGCGCCTCGTAGAAATGCGAAATTTTGTTTTGAAATTTGCGGATTTCGTATTTTAGGACAGAGTGCCTTTTCATAAATTTTGAAAAATCGCCGCGACGCGTGTAGATTTTTTCGTAATTCTCAAGCTCTGCGGAGTGCTCTAAAATTTTATCGCGATACTGTGCTAGGATCTTTTTTACGACTGTGAAAAACTCCTCCTCGCTGCTAAGCCGCACCTCGGCGGTACCCTCCTGCAAATAGATCGCGCCTGCGTCGAAAATAAAGCGGTAGTTTTGCTCGCGCGGCGCGTCCGTCACGAAGTACACATACTCGCGATCCTCGGCGTAGTAGTAGCCCGAAACGCTGCGCTTTTCGGTAATCGGGTTCAATTAAGCCTCCTTATTCAATCGTTTTAAATTTACGGAATTTCAAAATTCCGCTCAAATTTACAGAATTTTGAAATTCCGCTGCCACTTAAATTTTATCGTATTTGGAATTTCAAAACTCTTTGACGCTTGGAATTTTAAAATTTTGTGAGCTGTAAATTTCGGCTAAATTTTAAAATTTCGCATGCCGTAATTCAACCCCTATTAAAATTTAACGCGAGCCGTAAGGCTCGCACCGCTTAAAGCGTTGTCGTGGGATGGGTGGGGTTTGGGGCGGGAAGGGGAGCGACCTCGCAATTCAAGCCCCCTTCCCGCCCCGAAAGAAATACACAAAGAGCGAAAAATACTAAAATTTAACATAGTGAAATCTTTATAAATTCGAGCCGGCGTATGCGTTACACATAATCCGTAAGGGGGCGGCGCTCAGAGTTGCGAGGCGCGCCCGCCCCCTTACCAACCCCCACCCGCGCGACGCTAGCGGTGCGGACTGCGTCCGCGCTAAATTTAAATTGCGGCTCATGCCGCATAAAATTTTAGTGTAAAAGCCAAGCTACAAATTCCGCGGCAAAATTCTACGTTAAAAGCACCCATGCTCTTGCAAAATCTCGGCGAAGGCATGGATGAAATGAGCGAATTCCGCATCATTCGCGCTGGCGTCTGAAGCGAAAGGGCCTTTGAGCTAGAGCCTAAAGCGAGACGACCTTTGAGCCGAAGCCCCCTTCTGCGGGCATGCCGTCGCGAAAGCCCTTGACGCTTGGGTGCGATTTTAAAAACTCCTTGACCGCGAACGCGAGCTTGCCCGTGCCGATGCCGTGCTTTACGATGATCTCATCAAAGCCCATCACGAGGCTCTGGCTGATGAATTTATCAAGCCTGCTGATCGCTTCCTCGGCGCGCAGGCCGTGCAGATCGAGCACGAGCGACGCGGAGGCGGGCTTTTGCACCTTGATGCTGATGTTTTTTGCGGGCGCGGGCGCCGCACCGCTGCGCTTTAGCTCGCTAAGCGGCACGCGCAGCCTGATGCCGTCGCTTAGCATCAGCGCCTGGGTTTTGCTGAGCGATAAAATTTCGCCCTTGATCTTGCCGTATTTTACGCGATCGCCCACCTTGAGGTTTTGCGGCTCCGGCGTGCTGAGTTCGGGCTGCTGCACGGCTCGTGCGAGCTCGTTTGCGCGGTTTATGGCGCGCTGCTTTTCGCGCACGTCGCTTAGGCTCACGCTGCGTTTGGCCTCCGAAATCGCGCGGTAGTATTCGTTTTGCAGCCTTGAAAGCTCCGCCTTCAGCTCGCTTTGCGCGCGCTCGCGCTGATCTTTTAGCGCCTCGCTCAACGCGTCTAATTTCTCCTCTTTTTGCTGCATCTGCGCCAGCTTTTGTTTTAGCTCAAGCTCTAAATTTATCGCTTTTGAGATCGCTTCGTTCAGGTTTTCTTTGTTTTCGCCGTAGTTTTTGCGCGCCGCGGCGATCAAATTTTGCGCTATGCCGTAGCGCAGTGCGGTTTCAAAGGCGTAGGATTTGCCGATCGTGCCCTTTAAAAACTCATACTTCGGCGCGCTGTTTTTCTCGTCGTAAAGCGCCGCCAGCAGCTCCACGCGCGGATCCTTCGCCAGCAGCATCGCTAGGCGCTTATGATGCGTGGTGATGATCATTTTTACATCGCCGCTTATCAGCTGCTCGATCATCGCGCCGTATAGGCTCGCAGCCTCCTCAAAATCGGTACCCAGCTCGATCTCATCGACGCCGATTAGAATTTCTTTGCGCCCGAAAAGCTTGCTAAAGGCAACCATCCTGCCCGCAAAGGTCGAGATGTCGTTTTTGGAGTTTTGCGGATCCTCCATTATGAGCTCGAACTCCTTAAAGGTGCCGATGCGGCTGAGGCTTGCGCGAATAGGCATCGGAAAGAGGTATTTGGCTAGCAGCGCCGCGCTTAGAATGCTTTTTAAAAGCATCGATTTTCCGCCCGCATTCACGCCGGTGATGAGCAGAATTTTGCCGCTAAACTCCACGCTCACGCGCTTTGGGTTTTTAAGCGCGGGGTGGGCGAAGCTATCTAATACGATGTCGCGCGAGGGCTCAGGCAGGACGAACTCATAATCGCTCGCTCTTGCCATCGCGGCGCGCGCAATCAGCGCGTCGATCGCGTCGAAAGCGGCGTTTATAAATTTTAAAAAAGCTAAATTTTTATTAAAAACCGCGCTGATCTGCTTGCAGTGCTCGAAAACGATCTGCTCTTTCTTATCCAAAATCGCGCTTTGAGCGGACTTCAGAGCCGCGATCGCGTGGGGAAGCACGTAAAAATAGCCTCCGCTTGAGCGCGCTACGACGCTGCCTTTTAGCACGTGATTAAAGCCGCCGCGCACCAGCAGAGCCTCGGTGTCGCTTATGTAGTGGATCTGCGTGTCGGCGAGATAGGGCGAAAGGGCTTTGGAATAGATCAGCCTTTTTAACGTCTGCTCGATCTCGCCCTTTTTTATTTTAAACGCCTCGTTCAGCGCGCCGAAGCGCTCGTCTATCGCATCGCGAAAGCCGCCCTGATCATCGAAATAATCCTTTAATTGCGCGATGGGCTGCGGGATCTCGATCTTTGCAAGCCAAGCGGCGAGTTTGCCCTCAAAAGGCTGCTTTTTGAGATACAAAAAATATCGGACGATCTTGCTAAACTCGTAAATTTCGCTGATATGAAGCACGCCGTGCTTTGAGATGCGCATCAGAGCGTCGTCTAGGTTTGCGACGTTCTCGCATTGCGCGAGATCAAATTTCGTAAGCTCTGAAATTTTTTCAAAATTTAGTTTGCTATCGCCGCTTAAAAACAGCGGCTTTTCGCGCGCCAAAAAGCTTTTAAATTTCGCTAGATACTCGCTCAAATCGAGGCGCGTAAAGAGTTCGTCACTGATCATAAACGCACTCTTTAATCTTGTAGGTTTTACCCTTAAACTCCGCGCCTGCGCTTTTTTTGGCGATGAAAGCGCCCATCGAAAAGGAGTAGGTGAAGCTCTCTCGCGTAACGATCTGCGCGGAGTTTTGCGGATTAGAGTTTTGCGTGTCGTCTAGTTGCGCGGAATGTTGCGTAGAATTTTGTGCAGCGCGGTTCTGCGTATCGCCTTGCTGCGTAGAATTTTGCAAAGTAGAGCTTTGCGCAGAATTTTGCCCGCTCGAAACAGCGTCGCTAGTTTGTGCGGCGGAAGCCTGCTCGTTCGTTTGGGCGGTTGAGCTTTGCGTATCATTTGCTTGCGCGGCGGAAGCGGCCTCGCCCTGTGCATTTAAATTTGCTTCGCCGTGTTGCGAACCTAAATTTTTTGCATTCGCGCCGCGTGTTTCGGCAGCGGAATTTATCGCGCCGCCGCATCTTAATCTGGCACCTGCGTTAAATTTAAACACCATCTCCTCTTCAAGCTTGGCGGATCGCTCGCTTGCGCTTTCGTAAAAATACGCCCCCGCGCACAGCAGCACAATCAGTGCCGTGGCGATGATTTTGGCCCTTTTGCTTAAAATTTCGTCCCGCACGAAAAAGATCGCCGCGATAAATAAAAATGCGAAAACAAATACTAAAAATCTCAAATTTTATCCTTGCCCGCTCGCAGCGGAGTTTGGCTCGTAAATTCAGCGAGAGTTTTCAAGCCTAAAATTCTCCGCGCAGCTGATAGGTGATGTCGCCTGCGCCAAATCCGATCACGAGCCCGTCGTTTATGATGTGGCGGACGCCGAAAATATCGCTAAATTCTATCTTCTCGCCGTTTCTAAAGACTCGCTCGGTAAATAGCGCTCCGAGCCCCTTAAACTCCTCTTTCAGATCGATGCCGTTGCTAGGCTCGCCCGCAGCGTAAACGGGCAGTACCACTAGCTCCAAAGCGCCCGCAAAGCACTCCTTAAAAGCGTTTAAATTCGCCTTAAGTCTGCTCCATCGGTGCGGCTGAAAGATCGCCGTGATCTTGCTAAGCCCTAGCAGGCTAGCGTATTCGCGCGCGCTTTGCAGCGTCGCTCTGATCTCGGTGGGGTGGTGGCCGTAGTCGTCGATGAGCACGAAGTTTGGGGTAGCGCACAGGATGTCGAAGCGCTTTTTGATCCCTTTATAATTTAGCAAATTTTTACGGATCTGCTCTAGTCCCGTCTCGCACGCAGCGGCTAGAATCGCTAGCGACGCATCAATCGCGATATGCCTTCCGAGCCCGTAAACCTCGAAGCGTCCGAGCTCTTTAAGATTAAAACTCATAAACGGCTGATGATCGCGCAGCAGCACCTTCAGATCCGTTATGTCGCGCGAAGGAAAGAGCTTGATACAGCCGAGTTTGATGGAGCTTAAAAACTCATCCTCGGCGTTTATCACGCGGATCTTGGCGCGTTCCAAAAAGCCGCGATACGCCGCGTGAAATTTATCCAAATCGTTGTCGTAATGATCCATATGCTCGGGCTCGGCGTTGGTCACGACCGCTACGTAGGGGTTGGAATTTAAAAAGCTCGAATCGCTCTCGTCGGCTTCAAAGATGATGTTTTCGCTATTTTCATATTTCATATTCGAGCCGAACTGCTTGGAGATCGCGCCGATGATGACCGAGCCGTTTATCAGCGCCGAGGTTATCGCGCTGGTGGTGCTTTTGCCGTGCGCGCCGGCGACTGCGAAGACGCGCTTGTCTTTTAGCACGAAGGGCAGGGCCTCCTTGCGCGAGAGGCAGACGATCCCCTTTTTGCGTGCGGCTTGCAGCTCGACGTTGTCCTCTTTGATCGCGGCGGAGTAGATGACGATCTCCTGATCCTTGATCGCCGAAGCGTCGTGCGGAGTGATGATCTCCATGCCGCTAGCTCTTAGCTTGTAGGTCGTCTCGCTCTCTTTGATATCAGAGCCTGAGATGATAAAATTTTTCTCGTGTAAAAATCTCGCTAATGCCGATATTCCTATGCCGCCGATGCCGATAAAATGAACCTTTTTCACCTTTTTCCTTAAATAATTACGTTTAAATTTTTAAATCCCGCGTCGGCGAAATTTAAAAGTTTAAACCATTTCGCGCGCCTTGAAATTCGTCTTTAAATTTTACGAGCTCGCAGCGTCGCGCAACCCCGTCTCGCTACTTTCGAAAGTGCTTTTAAAATTTAAGCGCTCGAAATTCCGCACTCAAATCCGCTTTGAAACGGAGTGCTTAAATTTTACGGCTCAAACTCACCGTTAAAATTTAGAAGCGAGCAGGGCGCTGCCGCGCCTGCTGCATCGTATCGCGCACCAAAGCCGCGTAAATTTCATCGCACGTCCACTATTTAAATTTAACGCCTAAAATTTTGCCGCTTAGGCTCCGCGGTAAAACCTATTTGCCGCTTTATGCTTTAAATTTAGCCGTTAAATTTAAAATTTCGTCGAAATTTTAAATATCGGTGCGCCCGTTGATCGCCTTTATTAGCGAGAGCATATCGACGTTGTCTAAGCTCACGCCCGTAGGCACGCCCTGAGCGAGCTTGGTAAATTTCAAACCCAGATCCGCGAGTTTGTCCTCGACATAAAGCATGATGCCGTCGGAGTTGATGCCCGGCGTCAGCGCAAATATCAGCTCGCGCGCGCCGTTTCGGCCCACCATCTCGCGCAGCGCCGCGATTTTATCTTCGTCAGCGGCGTCTAGCACGAAGTAGCGACCGTTGTAAATTTTATTGCTCTCTAAAATAAAGATATCTTTGGGGTTTTCGACGATGCAAATTTTATCGCTTTCGCGCTCCTCGTCGGCGCAGTATTCGCAGATCTCGCCCTCGCATACCGCACCGCAGATGCGGCATCTGTGCAGTCCGCGCACCGCCTCTTCGATATTGTGCGCTAAATTTAGCCCTAGGAAGGAATTTTGCACGCTTACGTAGTACGCAAAGCGCAGGGCGGATTTTTTGCCCACGCCGGGAAGCTTTTCAAAGCTCGCGACGAGCTCTTCGAACCTGTCTGTGCCGCTCATATAGCGCCCTTCGGCGAAAAGACGATCGAGAAGTAGTGCGTGCCGTCGCTGTAATTGTACTCGAAGCGGAATTTATGCAGCTCGCAAATTTTATCGATGATGTAAAGTCCAAGCCCCATGCCGGTGGCTTTCTCGTCTTTATTTCTGATAAAGGCTTGCTTGTAATGCTCGAATGATTTTGCAAGCGCCGCTCCGCGATTGGCGACACTTACTTTATTTTCGTCGCAGATGATGCGGACTTTTTTATCGCTGGAGTATTTTAGGGCATTGTCGATTAAATTTTTAATCGCCAGCGCAAATAGCCCGAAATCCACGTTTATCACCGCATCGCACTCGATATCCGTGCTGATGAGCTCGTCCCAGTTATCGAGCATAGACATATCTTTGACCTGCTCTAAAATGAGGCTGAAATGATAATCCTGATAATTTAACGAGTAGCTTTTTGAGAGCAGTTGCTCGATTTTAGCAAACTCGTTGATTAAAATTTCAAGCCGCTCAAAAACGTTTACGAGTCGCACCTTTTGCGTCTCGTCCTC
>NZ_CALIJF010000216.1 GCF_938018035.1 uncultured Campylobacter sp.
CGATCAAAGAGGTGATCTATCCCGCGCAAAACATCGAGCGCTTCGGCGATAGCGTAGTGGCGATGGACGAGGCGGCGGTTTCGGCGGCGCTTGATTTTTCCAACCGCGCGTTTTTGGTATTTGATTGCCCGAGTCTGAAGCGCGGCAAGATCGGCGAATTCGATGCCGAGCTTGTGGAGGAATTTTTCCGCGCTCTGGCTTTCAACGCAAATTTAACGCTGCATCTAAGCCAGATCCGCGGCGAAAATCTGCACCACGTCGCAGAGGCCGCGTTTAAGGCGTTTGCCGTCGCATTCCGTCGCGCGATAAGTATCAACGAGCGCGCCGGCGTGCCTAGCACTAAGGGCGTTTTATAGCGGCAAATGCGCGCTAAATTTAGCAAAATTGACAATTCGCGGTTTTGTAATTTTATCGACGTTTGAAATTTTACTCTCGCCGCTCGCTTAAAATCCGTGAAATTCCGTCTTTGCTAGAATTGATTTGCAAAGGCACGCCGCTTGGCTGAAATTTTAAACCAGCGGCGCGCGTATAGGCTGTCTAAAATTTTGCGCCCGCATTGCGTCGAAATATCGCTTTGCGTATTAAATTTTGAAGGTGAGATATGGATTCTTTCTCGATTTTTATTTTCCTTTTGTTCGCGCTGCCGATCGTTTCGTTTATTTGGTTCGTCGTGCGTTTAGTAAAATTTATCAGATCAAAAAACGAACCCGCGCGCCGCAGAAAGGATAAAATTTTTCTGATCCTTTCTGCGCTTGCGCTTGCGTGTTCCACGGGCGCGGTGGTCGGCTTTTTATGGCTACTTGACCGCGCGCTTGCGCATATGTGAGACACAAAATGAGCGATGAAATTTTTCAAAAAACGATCGCTGTAATATTTACGGCTTGGGCGATTAGCGTTTGTGCGTTAGTCGCAGCGGCGCTGTATCTGCAGAGCAAATGCTCGATCATCTCCTATATCGCAAACGGAAACTAAGATGAAGCGTGCAATTATCGCCATTTTGCTGGTGTTTATCTTGGCGGCTTTCGATTTTGCGTTCTATCGCCTCATCGTGAAGCGATACGTAAATCAAAGCAGCGCCGAGATGCAGGCCAAATCGATCGAGCTGCATAAATTTCTGCCGTTTGAGCATGGCTCGCAGATCGTGCGGGTTAGCTCTAGCTTAAAACTTAGCGGCGATCTGCCGATAATCGACGGAGCAGCGGCTTTGTATCCCGTATTTTCGGCGTTCGTCGCGGCGAGCTATCCGAAGGACAGCGTGAAATTTGACGGGCAAAATTTCACCGATGCTAGCAGGCTTAAATTTAGCAACACTCGCGGCGCATACAAGGCCATAAGCGACGGCGAGGCGGATCTCATTTTCGTCGCCGCCCCTTCGAAGCAGCAGCTTGATTATGCGCGCGAAAAGGGCGCAAACTTACGCTTTGTGCCGATCGGGCTGGAGGCGTTCGTCTTTATCGTAAATGCGAATAACAAAGTTTCAAGCTTAAGCGTGGATCAGGTGCGAGGGATCTATTCTGGGGAGTTTGACGATTGGTCGCAGCTAGGCGGCGAGCGTATGCGCATAGATGCCGTGCAGCGAAACGCGGGCAGCGGCAGCCAGAGCGCGTTTTTAAAATTTATGGGTGAAACGCAGCCTAAGCGCAAGATCACGGGCTTTTTCGGTAGCGCGATCGGCTTTTCGTTTCGATACTACGTCGAGGGGATTGTGCGAAACGGCGGCGTGAAGATGCTTAGCTTAAACGGCGCGTATCCGAACAAAGAAAATATCGCTAGCCGCAAATACCCGCTCGTAGCCGAAATTTACGCGGTTTACGACGAAAATAATAAAAACGAAAATATCCGCATCTTGATAGATTGGATCCTTTCGCCGCAGGGGCAAAGCATCATCGAAAATAGCGGCTACGTGCCGATTAAGGGCTAAGATCGCAGCTTAAATTTATACGCCGTTTGCCAAAAATTCAGCCAAATTTCGTTAAAATCACAAAATTTCAAAAAACGGAAAACGAAGTGATAAAGATCATATTTTTAGACGTAGACGGCTGCCTTAGCGACGGCGGGCTGTATCATTCAAACGGCGGCGAAGAGATGAAGAAATTTAATGTAAAAGACGGGTTTGGCATCCAGGAGTGGCAACGGCTGGGGCTAAAGGTCGCGATCATCACCGGCAAAAGCTCGCAAATCGTCGCAAACCGCGCGCGCGAGCTAAAGATCGATACGCTCTTTCAAGGCGAAAAAGACAAGCTCTCAAGGGCGGAGCAAATTTTAAAAAATTTTAACCTAAGCTTCGATGAGGCCGCCGCGATCGGCGATGATATAAACGACGCGAAGCTTTTAAATGCGGTCGCGATTAGCTTCAAGCCTGCCGATGCGTTAAGCTCGCTAAAAGCGGACGTCGCGCTAAGCAAAAACGGCGGCTGCGGCGCGGTGCGCGAGATGATCGAAATACTCGTCGATAAAAACGGCATGCGCGAAGAGTGGAATAGCAAATGGTTGTAGTTTTGCAAGCGCGCGTGAGAGAGCCTGCGAGAGGCGAAATTCCGCGCAGATCAAAAGGGGCCGAGCGATGGTGATAAAGATTTTCTACGTCGCGATTGCGATCTTTTGCGTCGCGATGGTGTTTTTAAGCGTGCAGACGCCGTATTTTAGCGATATGTTTAGACAAGATCTAAGCATTGCGAATATGGAGATGAAAAAGATCGTCGATTATCAGATCGGCGAGCGTGTGGATGCAAAATTTATCGCAGATGGCGGCACGCGCTATAAGGATCGCGACGAGTTTGTAAATTTTAAAGCCGAGGAGATTAGCGCGGATCTGAATCATACTTTGGTTTCAAAAATCGCGACGCGGGCAGGCGAGCTGATAAAATTTAACGGCGACGCGCATTACGTAAACAGTAGAGGCTTTGATTACACGGCGCAGGAGATCATCTACGATACGAGCAGCAAGATCGTCCGCTCCGACGTACCGTACGTGCTACGCCAAGGCGGCGACCGCATCACGGGCGCAAGTATAAGCTACGACACCAAAACCAAACAAACAAACTCAAAAGGAATCCACGCATGGTATTTAATAAAAGATCAAAACTCCACAAACTAATACTTTCAGCTGCGCTAATTGCGGGCTTTGGCGCGACTACTCTTAGCGCCGCGCAGGAGCAGGTCGAGGTCACGGCGGATAATTTTTTCGCCGACGAGATCAAGCAGATCAGTGTCCTAACCGGCAATGTCCGCATCAAAAAGGGCGCTTACGATACGCTAAATTCCGATAAAGTGACGATCTACTTCGACGCCAAGCGCCAGCCTACCAAATACGTCGCGACGGGAAACGCAAATTTTAAAATTTTACTCAATCAGAAGCATTATGACGGCAAGGGCGGCGTGCTGACCTACGATCCTACTATCGAGGCTTATACGCTTGAAAACAATGCCTATCTGCACGAAGCCGAGACTAAAAAGGAGGTTTACGGCGATAAAATCATCGTAAATCGCCAAAAGGGCACCTACGAAGTAAAAAGCGGCGGCGGCGAGAAAAAGCCCGTGCGGCTGATCTTTCAGGTCGAAGATCAAAACAAATGATCTATCCTAGCAGCGCGCAGTTTATCACCTCCGCCGCAAATATCGCGGGTGCGCCCGAGTTTGCGATGAGCGAAGTGGCGTTTTTGGGGCGTTCCAACGTCGGCAAAAGCAGCCTGATAAACGCGCTTACCGGGCGCAAAAATCTAGCCAAATCAAGCTCGACGCCGGGCAAAACGCAGCTGATAAATTTTTTCGAAGTTAAATTTAAACAAAAGCTTGCCGCAGACTCGGATGGCTCGCAAAATGAAACGCCGCAAGATCTAGCGAGCAAAGAGGCTTTAAGCTCGGCTGCGCATTGCGCGCAAGATCACGCGGAGGCTGCGGCGTCTGAGCGAAATTTAAAGCAAGATTTCGTTTTAAATTTAAAAAGCGTCTCGGTGGATTTTAGATCGGATCGCGAGACAGATCTTGCGGCAGGTTTCGCGCCGAATTCAGCGCAAAGCTCCGAAATAAATTCGAGCGACAAATCCGCGCTAAATTTAGCGGGCAACCCCGCCTTTTCGGATCTTGCGAGCTTGGGGGAAAATATCTCTTTGATCTTCGTGGATCTGCCGGGGTTTGGATACGCTAAGGTTTCTAAAAAACTGCATTATATCTGGCAAAAAAATCTCGACGAGTTCATCAAAGAGCGCCTAAATATCAAGCTTTTCGTCCATCTCATCGACGCGAGGCAGTTTGATCTTACGATAGATAAAAATTTGCAAAACTATCTCGCTAGTTTTCTGCGCGGCGATCAAAAGGTTGTGAGGCTCTACACCAAAGCCGACAAGCTCAACCAAAGCGAGCGCGCAAAGCTTTTGAGGCACGATCCGCAGGCCGTTTTGGTCTCTACGCTAAAAGGTAGCGGGCTACAAAAAGCGCGCGAGATCATCGTACGCGGGGCGTTTGGATTATGAAATTTCTAAATTTAAATACGTTAAATTTAGCGGCGCAGAATTTCAAAATAATTAAATTCAGCGGATATAAAATGCGCCGCCAAGATCGCGCAAAGATTAGGGAAAATTTTAGATGATACGGCTAAAAAAGGCGCGCCTTTGCGACATTTCGCGTATGCAGGAGCTCGTAAAAGAGGAGGTTCAAAACGGCGTGATCTTGCCGCTTGAAAGCGATGAGATTGCTGCCAATATCCGCTCATACGTGCTGGCGTTCGGCTGCGATTCTAAGGCAGATATGAGCTTTTATTCTAAAGAGAATTCCGATTCAAATTTAGCCGAGAATTCCGATTTAAATTTAGCACGCAATGCCGATTTAAATTTAATCCAAAGCTCCGCCGAAAATTTTGCCGAAATTACTTCTGAAAATTCCGTCGAAGATGCCGCAGATAGTTTTACGTCGCAACGAGCTACGTCTCAAAATAGCGCGCCACAAAATAGCGCGCTGCAAGCTATATCCGGAGCGGGCTGCGCGCAAGCGGGCAAAGAGCAAATTTTACGGAGCGGATATTCGCAAAGCGCGGGCGTTTTTAAGAATGATCTTTCGCAGCTTTGCGAATCGCAGTCCGCAAAAGATGCCGAAATTTTGGCGGGCTTTGCTTCGCTTAAAATTTTTAACGCAGATCTTGCCGAGGTGCGCTCGCTCATCGTCGCTCCGCAGTTTCGCAGGCGGGGCATTGCCAGAGCTATCGTAAATGAGCTGCTAGACGAGGCGAGATTTTACGGGCTAAAAAGCGTATTTACGCTCACCTATCAAAAGGAATTTTTCGAGCGGCTGGGGTTTACCGAAATCCCAAAGGATGAGCTGCCCGCGCAAAAAATTTGGGCCGATTGTATTAAATGCAAAAAGTTTCCGGTATGCAACGAAATCGCACTTATCTATACCTTATAGCGGACACGCTTTTTAGCGCGGGGGTTCTTTTCTATCTGCTTCTAAGTGCGGTGTATAGGGGGCTGCCGCCGCTGATCGGATTTTTTTTCACGGCGATGGTTGTGCAAAAATATGAAAACGACGTGAAATTTAAAAAGTTCGGCTTTACCTGGTTTTTCTCTATTTTTTATCTGTTTTGCGCCGAGCAGATCCACGGATTTAACCTATTTAGCGTGGCTATCGCGTATTGTATATTTTATTTCGTGGTCTATGAAAACTCATTTAAATATATTAAATTTAGAAATTTTTTGATCTGCTTTTACGTGATGATTAGCTATGTTTTGGTCTTTGTGGTGAGCAACGCGATCTCTGCGATCAAAAAGAGCGAGTATCTGCCCCTAAGCGGCGAGTATTTAAATTACATCGTGATTGAAATTTTGCTTGCTCTGCTCTTTTTTAAGGGGCGGCTGGTATGAGGCTAAAGTTCGTATTCGTATTTGTGATACTATTTTTTAGCATGCTTTTGGTTAGAATTTATTATCTTTCGATCAAATCGAACGAATTCTACGAGCAGGTCGCTAAAAACAACGTCATCTCTACCGAATACATCCCGCCGGTGCGCGGTCAAATTTTAGACGCCAAAGGCCGCCCGCTCGCGATAAATAATCTCGGCTTTTCTCTATCGATCGCGCCGCACCTAAAAGACGGCGCGCTGCAAAGCGAGCTAAATAACATCTCGCGCTACTTCAAAGATCTCAACGTCACCGCGATGAGCAAGAGCTACAAGGACGCGAATTCCGCTTATAATCAAGACTTTATCGAAGTCGTGCCGTTTTTGGACTACAACGCTACGATAGAGCATTTTGCAAGCCTAAGCCTGCACGAAAATATCAAAATTTCGCCCGCTTCGCAACGCTTCTACCCTTACGGCGCGCTTGCTTCGCACATCATCGGCTACGTCGGCCGCGCCAATAAAAAAGATATCCAAAACAACCCTCTAAGCGCGCTTACCGGATACAACGGCAGAAGCGGCGTCGAGGGGTATTATAACGAGCTTTTGCAGGGCAGCAAGGGCGAGCGCAAGACGAAGGTTACGGCGCTAAATCAGGTCGTGGAGGAGATCTCGATGCAAGAGCCCAGCAGCAGTGAAATTTCGCTTACCATCGATCTTGAGCTGCAAAAATACCTCGAGGAAATTTTTAAAGATAAAGACGGCGTAGCGATAGTGATGGATCTGCGCGACGGCGCTATCATCGCGGCGGGCAGCTTCCCCGAGTACGATCTGAACACCTTCGTAGGCGGAATTTCGCAGACGCAGTGGGACGAGCTGATAAAAGATCCGCGCCATCCGTTTACGAATAAGCTCGTAAACGGCCTCTATCCGCCGGGCTCCGTCATTAAAATGGCTGTAGGGATGAGCTTTTTAAACAGCGGCAAGATCAACGAGAACTGGAGCGTGTTTTGCAGTGGCGCGATAGAGCTAGGGGGGCGTAAATTTCGCTGCTGGAAGAGCTGGGGTCACGGCCGCGTGAACCTAGTAGAGGCGATTAAGGGTAGCTGCGACGTGTATTTTTACGAAGGCTCACTGCTGGTGGGGATCGACTATATGTCCGCGTATCTGCAGCGTCTGGGGTTTGGTAGTAAAACAGGCGTTGATCTGCCCAATGAGTTTG
>NZ_CALIJF010000217.1 GCF_938018035.1 uncultured Campylobacter sp.
TCAAAAAACACGCCCTCTTCGTCGTTAAATTCCACCTCGTCCACGTAGGCAAAGCGCGTCTTAAAGCCCGCATCCTCCGCGGTCTGCTGCAAAAGCTTCGTCGTCTTTTCGTCCTCGACGTTGCCCGCGACGCTGCTAAATAGAATTTTCCACCCTTCGTAAAATTTAGAAAAGTCCTCGAGCTCGCCGTCAAGCACCACGAGCCGCTTGAAATTATCGCGCAGCGCGTCGTAGAGGTCGTTGAACTGGCTCGCCTCGTCCATGCCGTTTTCTTTCAGCATCGCCCACTGGATGATCGCAGTCTCAAACACCGCCGTAGGCGTGTCAGCGTTAAATTCTATCAGCTTGATCGGCTTGCCGTCCAGCCCGCCCGCGAAATCGAAGCGCCCGTATAGGTGCCAGTGCACCTCGTTTTCCCAGCTTTGCTTGATTAGATCTACGAGGTTGAAGGGGATGCCGAGCTCGTGGAAGAGGTTGTTGTCGATGACATGCTGCGCGGCCGCGACAAACATCTCGTATAGCTCGTTTGCGGCCTCATAATACGCATCCGCCTCCGCGGCGCTCACGCGTACGATCTCGTCGCTGACGTAAGGCGTCTCGTCTGCGTCCGTGTGCCAGTAAAAGCCGAGCTTTTCGAGATATTCGTTGCTTAACGGCGTTATCTTTTTTAGTTGCATAGATTTTCCTTTTTATGTAAATTTTAAAATTCCGCCCGCAGCGTAAAACAAACATAGCGCTAGTCGCTGCCGGCGTATCTTGCGAGCGCAGCAAAGCAGAATAAAACGCGAGCTATGGCTCGCACCTCTAAGCGCACCAGTTAATCAGAGCTCGGCGGGCGAGCGGTGCATTGCTCCGCCGCAGAGCGGCACCTCTTTTGCAAGAAATACACCCTTGCAAATAGCCCTTCCTCGGCTTTCTCAAAAACTGTGGCACGACTTGATCATGCGCCGCTGCTACCTGGATTTCGCTCGGGTAAAATTTACTCACTTTAGCACCGCTAGGCGATATAAAATTTGCCGCAAGAAGCACTGCGATACGAAATTCCGATTGCGGATGCGGTAATTAAAACTCCCGTCGTAGCACGGCCTCGCTCGCCTTAACGTCGCGTCGCAATATAAAATTTTACCGCACGACGCTGCCTTTCATATCAAAATTTCGCCCCGCGGCAACGCCTCAGTAAAAAATGCGATCCGATGCGCTCGGCAGCGGGCGCGAATTCCGCCTCGTCATAACATCGTCGCGGCAATAATTACAAACTGCTATGCGCATAGCGGCGCGGAATTTTATCTTGACAACCTCGCCGCGTAAGGATTGCGAACCGCTACGTGCGCCGTAAAATTTCTCTAGAGGCAACGCAGCCGTAGGACATTGCCCCCGAGCGATACGGAATTTTGCCGTATCAAATTTTACCAAAGACGTGCAGCACGTAGCGCGCTTTCGTTTTAGCTAAAATTCTGCTGCGACGGAATTTTGCTCGCTTTCAAGCGTCGTGCATTAAAATTTAAACTCGCCGCGCAGAGCCGCCGTATGTTTCAAAGCGCGCTTAGCCGCCGAAAAATCCACCGCTCTTGCCGCTCTTGCTTCCGCCGAAAAAACCGCTTCTGCCGCTTCGCGCCTTATCGTTTTGCTGCTTTGCTTGATTGAAGCTATCGACGCTTCTAGAATATGCGCTCGGGCTTTTATAGGCGGTTTGGCGCTGGCTTTGGTAGGCTGAGTTGTTAAACAGCTTGCCGCCGATCCACGAGCCGATGATGGCGCCTGCAGCGCTTGCCAAGATCGCTTCACCCAGGCTCATGCCGCCGCTGCTAAGCTGCGCGTTTTGGTTGGTTAAATTTGAAGTGCCGGCGTCGATTTTGGCGTTTTCTTCGGCTAGAAGGGCTTTGGTTTCCTCATCGCTTAAAATTCTCTCCGTGCCGTCGAGCGATTTTAAGATGATCTGGGTCTTTTCGCTCGGAAATTCTTCTAAAATTTTATATTTTCCCGGCGCGATCTCTTCGAGCCGCACGAGCGCGCCCTCTTGCAAGCGGACGTTTTGCTCCTGCCCCCTATCGTCGCAGCCTGCTAGCGAGCCCGCCATAACGAGCCCGAAGCCGCTTACCAGCGCATAGCTAGCGATTTTGCGTAGTTTCATTTTTTTCCTTTCAATGATTTTATATCTAAGCTTTGATTTATCAAAAGCTCGTTTCCCTCGACGCGGATAAACTCGCTCTTGCCGATGTTTTCGATGATTAGGCTTTGCGCTTTGAGGCGCTTTTTGCGTTTGAGCGATTTTACGAATTTTGCAAGGCTCGTCCATTCGCTACGATCGAAGGTTTTTTCTTTGATTTCGACATCGTAGGGTTTGGCCTCGCGGCTTTTGCTCGAAAGCAACGGTTTGTCGAAAAATGATAAAAAATACCTAAGCTTCTCGTCGCGCTCTTTATACATCAGCTTGATTTCATCTTTCGAGGCGATTAAAATTTCCTCTTTTTCTTTGTGAAGTCTGTCCTTATCGCTTTGCAGCGCTTCGATTTTGACCTTTAGTTCGGAGATTTCTTTGATGAGATAGTCGATGAAGCTTTGAGTGCCAGCTGTGCCGCCAGTGCGCGGGCTTTTCGCAGAGCTTTGCGAAGTGGGCTCGCTTTGTTGCATTTCATCATCTAAAAGCACGTAGCGTACGCCGCCGCTTTCCTCGGCGCGCAAGGAATTTCTGCGGATGCGGTTGTAGACGGCTTCTTTTGAAATTCCTAAAATTTCGGCTGCTTCGCCGATCGAGACTTTTTTCATACAAAGATGCCTTTTAGCGTTTTAGGTAATTATTGCTAAATTTGCCTAAAATAGGCATTAAACGCTTCGTTTACGAAGATAGATTCCGCCTTGCCGCAGCTGGCGCGCGATAAATTCCGCTCGCTTGCGCTTGCACGATATAAAATTTCGCTTCGCTTGCAAAGCCGCGTAAATTATTTTTTGCTAAGCTTTTAGAATTTTAGCCTAATAATGTTGCTTAATTAAGTATATTTTTTATACACTTACAAAAAATTTTAGTATTTCAAAGGAGGCGAAATGCCCGAATCGCCTAAATATAAAAAATCCGAAATTCGCTGTAAGCTCATTTTAGACGCGGCGCTGGAGCTGTTTTTAGCCAAAGGTTACGAGGCTACGAGCTTAAGCGATATTATCGAGCTTAGCGGTGGCTCGCTATCGTCGGTTTATAAGTATTTTGATAACAAAGAAAGCCTATTTTTGCGCATCATCGAACTGCAAAGCAAAAAGCTCGATGAGCGCATGAACGAGCGCATGCGAATCAACAAAGACCTAAAATTGCGTGAGTATCTGCAGGAGTTTGCAGGGATTTATCTGGAGTTTCTTTTCGCTCCGGAGGCGATAAAATTCTACCGACTGATACTTTTCAGCGGCTTTAACGGTGCGCTTAGCGAGAGCCCAAAAATCTTTTTAAAAAGCGGCGTGCTAGGTTCGCCGAATGCGCTGGATGAGTATTTGGCGGCGCATGCGGACGAGTTTGCGCCCGGACGCACGGCAAAAAGCCTGGCGCTATATTTTTGCTTTTTGCTTAGAGAGCCGCATTTTAGCAGGCTGCTATTTTTCGACGAAAAGCTAAATTTCAAAGCGATCGAGCTAATCAAGGACCGCATCGATATGTTTTTGCTCGGCGTAAAAAAGCGTTAGTGGCGGAATTTTACAGCGCAAATTCCGCGTGCTTCGCGCCTTTAAATTTTATGAGCAGTTTGGGGCTTAGAATTTGATTCTATCCGTTACCAAGCGCTATAAAATGCCACGTATCCCGCGCTTAAAATTTTAATTCTATTGATGCAAAATTTTTGAAACGATTAGAGCTGAAATTTTTATTTTCTGTATTAAATTCTGTGCCGAAGTTAGAATTTTGCCGTTAAATTTCGCGCCTCTTGCCTGCGCCTTTAAATTTGCGCCACTCAGATTTTAAATTTAATAAAACCTCTTATAATCCCGCGAAATTTCAGATCAAAAGGATTAAAAATGGATTATGATATCATCGTAATAGGCTTTGGCAAAGCAGGCAAAACCCTTGCCGCAAAATCCGCCGCGCTGGGCAAAAAGGTCGCTCTCATCGAGCGCTCGCCGCAGATGTACGGCGGCACCTGCATCAACGTAGGCTGCATCCCGACCAAGCGACTAGTTACCGCGAGCAAGGAAGCGGGCTTCGTAAATTTCAGCGTGCTCGGAGAGTATTTCGTGCTGAGCATGCAGAAAAAGGACGAACTCGTAGAGGCGCTGAGGGCGAAAAATTTAGCCATGCTAAAGAGTAACCCGAATATCGATGTAATCGACGGCGAAGGCTCATTTACGAGCGCGAATTCTGTGCGCGTGTTAAGTCCTGACGGACAAACGCGTGAAATTTCAGCAGAAACGATCGTCGTAAATACGGGCTCGAGGGAGGTCGAGCCTAGCTTTGAGGTAAGCTCGCAGATCGCTTATAGTAGCGAAGAAATTTTAAATTTAAAGATCCTGCCGAAGCATCTAGTAATCATCGGCGGCGGATTTATCGGGCTTGAGTTTGCTTCGATGTTTGCGGGATTCGGCTCGAAAGTAAGCGTGCTGATGCGCTCGAAATTTATGAAAAACGAGGATGAGGACGTGGCCGCCAGCGTCAAATCCGCTCTAGAGGCTCAAGGCGTGCAGATTATCGAGGGCTGCGAGTTTTTGAGTTTAAACGACAGTGAGCTAAAATTTAACCTCGCGGGCGAGAGCAAGGCGATCGCGGCGGATGCGTTTTTATATGCCCTCGGTCGTCGCGCGAATACGAACGATCTAAATTTAGCCGCTGCGGGGGTGCAGACGGACGCGCACGGCAATATCATCACGAATGAGCATCTGCAAAGCTCGGCTGCCGGCATCTACGCGGCAGGCGACGTGCGCGGCGGCGAGATGTTTACCTACACGAGCCTAGATGATTTTAGGATCATTTTTAGCGCGCTTTTCGGAGACGGCGCGCGCACTACGAAAAACCGCGCACCGCATGCAAGCGTGCTGTTTACCCGCACGCCGCTAGCTCGCATCGGCCTTAGCGAGCGGCAGGCAAGAGAGAGCGGGCGCGAGATCAAGGTGCTGAAGCTTTCGATGGCGGCGGTGCCGGGCGCCAAGGTCGTAGCACACGACGAGGGAATGATGAAAGCGGTCGTGGACGCAGCTAGCGGAGAAATTTTAGGCGCGGCGCTTCACTGCGTAAACGCGCACGAGATCGTTAATGAGCTGGCGATCGCCATGGCGCTGGGCGCGAAGGCAGACTTTTTCAAAAA
>NZ_CALIJF010000218.1 GCF_938018035.1 uncultured Campylobacter sp.
GCAAATTTTCGCAAGGATTTCGGCGCAGACCTAGTCAAAAATTCTAGCTTTAGCGTCGAAGTAAGTTGCGGCACGAATTTAGGCTTAAACTGCGGGATGGATCGCAGAGAAATTTTAATCTCAAATTATAAAGCGGCGGATTGCGCGGTAAATTTAGACGCAAATTCTAATGACGCAGATGATGAAATTTTAAATGGCGGGCGCGGTGCAGACGTAAATTTTAAAAACATACGTAGCGCGAGTGCGAATTTAAAAAGCGGGTGGTCGTCCGCAAGTCCAAATGTGAACTTGGGCTTGAATGCGGGCGCGGATGTGAACTCAAACGCAAATTTAGACTTAAATCTGGACGCAGACCTCGCTTCAAGCCCAAACGCAAATTTAAACTCAAATGCAAGCGCGAATTTAGCCACTAATACGAGCCCAGATATGAACTCTAAAGCAAGCTCGAGTACCGATTGCGCAGTAAATTTAACGGAGCCGAGCTTAAACGCGAATTTAGCCGCACCAAACTCATGCGTAAATTTAGCCGCACGGAACTTGGGCTCAAATTTGACCGCGAATTCTGAGCTCAATGCAAGCGGCGAAAGTAAAAATCGGGGTCCGTGCGAGCGCGGCGCGGATAGAATTTCAACTATCAAAATTTACGACCACACTCACTTTTTTGCCGTGGCGGTAGATAGAAACGGCGCGCTCGTGTTAAATCCGGGCGAGATTTGCAGGCGCAAAAAAGCGGCTTTTCGGTGTGCCTGTGTTGTGGTGCAAGAGCGAAAATTGCGCGCATCTCGTCTCCGTTCGCAGCGCAAAGAACTATAAAGCGACCGAAAGGAAGTCTTGAAATGATACGAAAAGCCCCTGGACAGCCAGAGAAAATGCTAGAAAGATGCGAAAAAATTCTAAAACAGTGCGGAGAAAATCTAAAAGTATGCGAGGCCAAAGCGTATGAATGAAATTTATGTCCTAATCGCGCTATCGTTTTTGATCTTTGCTTCGCCATTTTTGGCTAGCTTAGCTAGAATTCCGCTCTCGCCTATGGAGATCATGCTTGGCATCATAGCCGCAAATTTAGGGCTTTTGCCGCCAAGCGCGACCTTCGATCTAGCCGCGCAGATCGGCTTTTGCTACCTTATGTTTTTGGCGGGCTGCGAGGTGGATTTCCGCGCGCTGCTTGCGATGCCGCGCAAAATTTTGCGGCTGATCCTAATCTTTTTGGCGCTGCTTTATATCCTAAGCGCGCTTGCGGTTTGGGTGTTTGAACTGCCGCAGATGCTTATCATCGCAGCGCCTCTGATGAGCGTCGGGCTGCTTTCGGCGCTGTATAAGGAGTACGGCAAGGATCAAGCGTGGCTCAATCTCGCGATGCCCGCGGGCGTGATCGGCGAACTCATCAGCATCGCCGTCCTTACGGTGGGCGGCATCTACCTTAAAAACGGCTTCGGCGTAGAGATGGCGCTTCATATCGGCGCGCTTTTGGGCTTTTCCGTGGCAGCCCTAGCGGTTTTTAAAGGGCTTGAAATTTTATTTTGGTGGTTCCCCGCGCTAAAAACGGTCATCATGCCCAAATACGACAAAAACGAAAAGGATGTGCGCTTTGCGATGGCGCTGTTTTGCCTAATCTGCGCGGGGGTGATGCTTTTGGGGCTCGAGGTTGTCATCGGCGCCTTTATCGCAGGCACCTTTCTGCCAACCTTTTTCTCTCACAAGGACGACCTCATCGAGAAGCTATCGTCGTTCGGCTTTGGCTTTTTGGTGCCGATATTTTTCATACACACCGGAGCCGTGATCAAGCTAGAAGCGCTTCTTATGCCCGGAGTGATGAGCTTTGCCGTAAGCCTAGCGGCGCTGATGTTCGGTATCAGGCTGCTTGCAAGCGCTACGTTTTTAAGCACTCTGGGGCGCAAAGGCGCGGCGCTTTTCGCACTATCGCTTTCTATGCCGCTAACCCTCGTCATCGCCACGGCGACGCTTTTTTACTCCACCGCCGCGATCTCGCAAGAGATATACTTCGCGATGATCATCGCCTCGCTGATAGAGGCGCTCGTGTCGATGATTTTGATAAATTTTATTTACAAGAAATTTTAGGGCGGGAATTTAAAAATTATAGGATTTCGGAATTTCAGAATTCTATGAAATTTGATCTGGTGCAGGATTAAAATAGAGTTAAATTTAAAGCTCTATTTTACGCCGCAATCGGTTAGGTCTTGTAGTTCCATAGTGTAGTTTGGGATTTGTTCCCGAGTAGAATAACCATACGCTTTTAATATTACATTCAACAGCTTAATTATATCGCTTGCCGACAAAAGAGATGTTTGCTTTGGATTTAGATTGAGCAGTTTCCAAATTCTATGGAATTTTTCGGGTCTCAATGCTTCGTCGATATCATAATCAAGAGTGACTTCAATAACTTCACCGTTATAATATAAAATCCAAATTCCTTTAGAATCAGTGCCATGGTCATAGTCTGGATCGGGAAAACTATAAATTTTCCACAGCCAACAATCCGCATCTCGATCAATAGTCCATCGCAGCTCATTAATAAAAGTCTCATAGTATGGATTATATTTGTAGTAAATCTTACTCAATCCATACTTCTCATCATCCTCTTTGGTGATGATTGCATTTTCAAATGCCACTCTCTCCTCCTCAAGAAATTTTAATAATTTTAGATTTTACGATCGGTTAGGTCTTGTAGTTCCATAGTATAATTCGACTCCGGTTTCCACAAATCACAGTCCCTATATACTTCCAAAATTTCTTTTAGTAGGCATAAAATGTCTTGCTTATTAAGACTTTGCGTATGATTTGGTTTTAAATCTAGGAGTTTCCAAATCCTATGAAATTCCTCTGGAACTAATTTCCTATTAATATTTACCTCATGATCTATAATCATCTCTATAATTTCACCTTTATGATATAATATCCAAATAGACTTTGTATCGTAATCGTGGTCGTGTTCATAGCCTGGGAAGCTATAAAGAAACCAAGCCCAGCAATCTCTCTCCCTATCGATAGTCCATCGCAGCTCATTAATAAAAGTCTCATAGTATGGATTATATTTGTAGTAAATTTCGCTCAATCCATACTTCTCATCATCATCTTTTGTGATGATTGCATTTTCAAATGCCATCTGCGCTCCTTGTAATTTAAAATTTAACGTGCAAGCGGAAATTTTAAGTGCAAATTTATGCGAAATCCGCGACGCAGCCGAAACGACAAGCATGGAAATTCCAAACTCGCCGCGCTTAAATATGGACCGGCGCACTTGACGCGACTGCCAGCCCTCGCTCGCCGCAGATATACTTGCTTCCGCTAGCCGCGGCAAAGCAAACGCGGCTCGTCAACAAAGCTAGCGGTAAAAATTAATCGTAATTCATCCGCAAAATGGCATAACTGCACGATTTGCGGACAGGTTAATAAAGCCAAAGCGAGCCGATTAAATTTTAAAATTTAGCTTGCGGCGCTTAAAGCCGACTTAAGCCTAGACGCGGTGCGGGCGGTGTGCCGCGACGCGGTATCTAAGCTTTAAGCTACATTAAGACCGGAATTTTGGTCTTTTGTAGGAAGTATTTCGACGCGCCGCCTAAAAAGATCTCCTTTATGCCGCTGTCTGAGTGTA
>NZ_CALIJF010000219.1 GCF_938018035.1 uncultured Campylobacter sp.
TATAAGTAAATTTTGCGGGAATTTTATCATTTATCCTTTTGTATTCAGTCACAGAGCTATCGTAATAAGAAAATATGCTTATATTTCTGGATGGCTCGGTATCACATATAAAATCTAAATTTTCCAATACCCACTTTTTAGAAATCAAACCATTATTATTTTTCACATTAGCTTCCGGCGGCAATATTATGAATTCGCCTAATTTATCGCCGTTTATACGTAGCAGATTATTCCAGCTACAAAATAAAAACCGCCTTTGACCGATCTGCAGTATATCGCCCTCCGCGAAAATTTTTCTAAAATTATTAATCGAAAATTTCCTTCTACCTCTTACGGGTATTATCTTTTTATAATTTCTTTTCATAGTCTTTCTTCTGTTTTATTATTAAATCGCCGCGCATTTGCTAAATCCCTAAATGCAAAATATATAAATCATTTTTAATTGCCGAATCGATTAGTTCCAATAGGCCGTCTAATTGCTCGATAACCGAGGATTTATTTAGCGCGCAGTTTTTATCAAAAACAATCTGCTCATCCGCGCTCAAGAAAAGCGACCTCCAAGAGCATATTATATCTCTAAATTTAACTTTATCTTCTATCCAGCTATAGCCATAGTAATTTAGACTTTTTTTCAAATTTACCTCATCGTTCCATGTGGTTTGTACCCGCTTTAGAGAGTATAAAATATGAAGTATCAGATCATCGCTAATTACTACGCAATGCTCTTTAGAGAAAATATTTTCTTTTGTCTTTTTGAGTAAAAATTCATGTTTAGGCATATGGCTCCTTATTGTTTTAAAATATGACTTTAATAAGCTCGATCTAGCTATTCGCCAAATTTCATCCAAGCGGCGGCGTATTCTAGCGTTTCGTTTCTAAAATATTTGCTAATTATCTTATATTCGCCTTCTTTCGCAATATTTATAATTGTCTCAACAAAGCCGGTGCAGAACGCCGTGCCGATGTATTCGTCTTCGCTTGCCGCTCCCTTTTCCACAAAATCAAAAATTTCATTTCTTGTCTTTTCGTCCAAATCATCAAAAATTTTAATCGTAGTTTCTGCAAAAGATGCAAGCAGCCACAATAAGCTAGGTATGTACTCCATATCGAAAGGAAATATCTGCTCTTGATAGGCGCTAAAATACGCCCTGTTTTTCTCTATAAAGAAATAGATATATTCCTCATACTTGCCCAAATCGATCTCCATTAAGCGCATTTGCCAATCCTTATAAATTTTTACCCTTATAATACTTCTCCCAAAATTTTATCGCATTTTTTATCTCTTTTTCAAAATGTTTGAATGGTATATAAATTTCTTCTTGTTCGTAGGGCTTTAACTTTTTATATTTCTTGGAATGCGTAATTCTCGCAATATCTTCATAATTTTTTTGTAAAAAATCTATGATTATTCTTACCTCATCCCTGCTAAATTGTTTCGCTCGCGCCCGCCATATAGGCGGCATAAGCGCTTGAATGAACATATCCTCTATAACCTCCTCATCGCCGAAGCGCTCGTAAAAATCAATAAAATCCAGGATATAATACCTAAAAGCATAGTCATTAAAGACACTCAAATCTCCCGATAAAAGTTTGATCGTGCTATGGTCTAAATCACACAGTTCTTTACCACACAAATCTTGCTCGACAAGCTCATCCTTCTGTATAGGATCTGTTATAATTTCCGGCTTTTGCAGTTTAAGCCGCGCCTTTAGCGCCTTTATTCTATTCGATAAGTTCATTTTGTTCTCCTTTTTAGAAAACGTAAAATTTGAGCTTGGCTTATAATACTCTTTTACTCTTATCAGATATATCAAATACAGGATCAATCCTATGATAAGCAGTAGTTGCATAATGACGGATTGGGTTGTGGCTACGACATAGACTTTGCCTCCGCGATAACCGCCTTCCGTTAATAGTTTATGAAAATTTAGAGACGATAGGATAATAAAAAATATCGTCATTACAATTCTTACGGGCTTCATGGTTTCAAATTATCCTTATATGAAATTCCAAGGACAGCTTGTCATCTTTCGCCCAATCAGAGTCAAAGAATTTCATCGATAAATGCGTCTCGATAACGATTCAAATTTATCCATCTAGGCAGTATATGTCGTTGTCCAAATCCACATTATTATCTGCTAATAGTTTCAGTAAATTTGCATTATAATATAGACCGGGCATGCTATTATAACTGTAAACTACGACTCTTAGCAGCTTTTTCACGCTTTGTAATTTTATACTCCTCGCGACATTTATATCTGCTAAAAATTTTTTAATTAGATCTCCCGCAAAAGGTATATCATAAAATTTTTCCTCTATGCTAAAGCCAAAATTTCTGTATTTTAAAATAGAACCTTTTAGTTTCAAATCTCCTTTTTGCCAGACTTTTGTTGCAGATATGCCGTTGCTGCTTATTGTTTCGGATAGATCCCTATCGCTTTCGATCGATAGGATTAGGATTACTTTGTTGCTTTTCAAGATCGCTCCTAAAAATCTTTTATATCTCATCTACGCATACATTAGCATTCAGTTCGGCGCATATTTTTATATTTATTTGAATACGAGCAAAACCAACATATTCTGTATTGTAAGCTAAAATTTTCATTTGGATACCTGCCCAGGGCAAATGACCGGGCAATATGCAAAATCATCTCCGTTTCTGACGCGATAATTAGTGATGTATCGAACCGCTAGTTCGAATGCATCGTCACCGTCATCTCCCTCTTTAATGCTCCAGCTATCGTATGTGATAATGGGCTTATTACCGCTTAGGCGATATACCTCTCCTCCGACGATAACCATATCTTTGCTTTTTGCGATTTTAAGCACCTCCATTACATCGTCGAATCTCCAAGCGATTCCATAAATTCCGT
>NZ_CALIJF010000220.1 GCF_938018035.1 uncultured Campylobacter sp.
GAAAGATTATTTGTTTATCTAATGAGGAGGATAAAATGACGAGGGAAGAGGTCGCTAAGAAAGAAGTCAGGCAATGCATATAAAAGTCTTTTGTCAAATTAAGCTATTATAAATTTAGATCTATTTTTTAAAATGGGCTTGAAATAATGGAAAATTATAATAAACAAAAAGGTAGAGATTACGACAAAGAGCCAATAATAGTAAAAAATTATGAGAGACTACTAATATCTACAATTACATTTCTATACGCGCCTATGATTTTGGGCGGGTATATTCTAAGCATATGGGATTTAATTTTTTCAAAACACCATATATCGATGATGGAAATAGGCTCTAGTATTATATTCGGAATTTTTATAGTGATAGTATTGAGACTTATTTATAACAGCTGTGTAAGCAATAATAATCGAAAAATCTACTTTATGAATAATTCTATAGATTTCTATAACAACGGCGAGCTCGAGAGAAGGACAAATAACTTTCATTTAAATTATGTGGTA
Source organism: uncultured Campylobacter sp. (assembly GCF_938018035.1). Lineage (GTDB taxonomy): Bacteria > Campylobacterota > Campylobacteria > Campylobacterales > Campylobacteraceae > Campylobacter_B. The sequence continues at coordinate 501 of NZ_CALIJF010000220.1, forward strand.
GGCAGACCATTTTGGGGATATTGCAACGATGATAAAGTTCGCCGCCTCATTTATAATATTATTATAATTTTTTCTATTGCAGCATTATCGTTTCTGTCATCGCAAATTTTATTATTCTTCATTTTCTCAATACTCTCTGCAATCTTTTTGAAAATATTTTTTCATTTTTTAATTGTAGGCAATTTTAAGAATTTTTCATTCTTTTCTGCGATCGTAGTGGATTATCCGTACTATGAGCAGAAAAATACTTATTATTTAAGCTCTATTTTATCGGCAAAAAATTATTTAGTTTGCGTATATGATACAGAAAGGCTAAACGAAATAAAAGAATGGTTTTTGATTAGAAAACATATCGATATTGATAAAATAGAAAAATATTATCTTAGCTAAAGCGGGTGGTTATGGATACAAGGAAGAAAGAGGTTGAGTTTAGAGATTACGACAAAGATCCGATAGTCGTAAAAAAGCTGGACGATCTGTTTTGGCTGATAGCTCTTGGAATTTTGTTAATTTGTTCTTTGATACAGAATTTTGGCGGCGAATATAAATTTAGGTTTTATATGAAAATATTGCTAGGTTATGGCAGCGCCTTTTTCTTTATATACGCGGCACACTTTCTAAAAAGCAAAAAAACAATAACCTTTATGAGAGATAAAATAGAATTTAAAAATAAAACAAAATACGAAAAAGAGATGGCGTTAAAAAATATCTCCGTTTACAGATATGCTTATATGATTCCCAATTTCGCGCCATTTGATGTGAAAATTAAATTTTGTGTTTTAGTTTTATTTATAATGATCGTCGTGGCATTATACAACTTTAAATTTTATATGTTTATTTTTATAATTATGGGCTTGTTGCTTATGCCTATTA
>NZ_CALIJF010000221.1 GCF_938018035.1 uncultured Campylobacter sp.
GTCATAGCTCAAAGCTTAGTATTTTATTTATGCCATGTATTTTAACAGCCTTTTTTTAAATCCTCTTTACGATGCAGCTAGAGAATATTATCTACAACTGAATCCGCCCTTAGAAGCGATTAAGAAGCAGATTTATCCGTATCTAGCCATTCCACATCCCAAGGCTCCGATAAAGTGTAAAAATATTGTCTATATTTTTTTAGAGAGTTTTGACGTGCCTATACTGACGAAAGAAATTTTGCCAAACTACACCACATCTAAATGCACTCAAAAATCGTATAGATTTTTCTGAAATACACCAAGTAGTAGATACTGGTTTTACTATTAAAGGGCTGTTTGGTTCACACTGCGCTGCAAATTATACGTTTGCATCTGCCAAAGATATGGCTTCTGAAAATTTTACTAAAAATATTGTCTGCGCTAGCGAAATTTTACACTCTTTGGGATACCATACCTATTTTATAAAGGGCGCTGACTTAAATTTTCAGGGTACTAGAGGCTTTTTGCGTCAAAGAGGTTATGACGAGATTAAGGGGAGAGACGAAATTTTAGCCGTGGATCCCGGTTCATACTAACGAATGGGGTGTGGATGACGATGATATGCTTCGTGTGGCATGGAATGATTTTGAGCGTCTAAACAAAGTAGGTAAGCCGTTTTTGTTCTCACTTCTCACGATTGGTACGCACACTCCAAGTGGATTTATCCCGCGCTCATGTGAAGGGCTGGAATATAATGAAAATACCGTGCCAATGCTATGCGCGGTGCATTGCAGTGACCTATTAGTGAGTAAATTTATTGAGCAAATCCGCTCAAGTCCATATGCAGCGAACACAATCATTGTACTGCAAAATGATCATCCGCTATTTTATAAAAATGCTATAGATGGTGGCTTTGGCGATGGACTTAAAGACGAGCGGGACTTATTTGTGATACTGGATGATGATTTGGATGGAGAGTTCGAGATCAAAAAGCGTGGTACCTCGTTCGATACTTTTACAACTGTGCTTGGGTATTTAGGAATCTTGGATGAGATGAATTTCGGCAGAAACCTGCTCTCGCGCGAGAGCTTACCATTTGATGCCGGTGATGAATTCTTTGTAAACGCAAGTAGAATTTTGTCTAAGCTTTCTTATGACGAATCGGTACGAGCACAGCAAGAGTCTAGCAAATAGACTCATTTTTGTCACCTCAAGTAGTATAAACGGATATAAAACTCCCTCGTTTTAATCCTTGCCGATTGCGATTTACATTTGAGGCATTTATTTGCAACAATCATGGAATTTTGTAAATATAAGAGTTCTATATTATGTATCTAGCTAGCCGTGATATCGTAAAATTATGTTTATATTGCACCGCAAATTCGCTTTTACTAAGTGTAGCATACAGATTTAACACTTATTGCGTTTAACTGACAAGATGGATCTTGGCACTATAACCCGACCAAAATTAGCCATATATACTTTTTGGCAGCTGCCGCATACTTTTAGCGCCACGCCGCCGCGATATAGCTCCTTTAGTTTGGCGACTAGATCGATGTCGTAATCCCCGGGTTTTTCGGTGCTATCTCTTACGAGATCGACCGCGTCATTCATAAGAAAAATTCTTACCTCCTCGCCTTTTTTATGCAGGCTGTCTGCTAGCCTCAATGCGTTGTAGGCGTTGTCCAAGCCGTTATACGGCTGATTTGCCAGGATCAGTAGGATTTTCATTTTGCGCCCCTTCGTTTAAAATTATATTGAAAAGAATTTTATATCAAAGCGAGTTTGCATTGCCTTAAATTTAAGCTCGAGGATCGGAATGGTTAAATTTAGTTTTTATCGGTTTAATTTTTCTCGCGACGAGCTTCATTTATAGCTTCGATTAGGCTTTGCAGCAGCTC
>NZ_CALIJF010000222.1 GCF_938018035.1 uncultured Campylobacter sp.
CTGTGACGGTCGCGAGGACGTAGAGCGGCGTCGAGACTTCCGCCGACGCAAAGAGTCGTTTTTACTATCCGCTCAAGCTCGTCCGCGCCGCGCCTCAACTCGTCCACGCCGGGCGTTATCATATCTAGCATAGGTAGGCTCGCATAAATTTGCGCGCCGCCAGGCCGCTCAAACTCGGCCGCACAGTCTAGCACCGCGTCAAATTTACCCGCCTGCTTAACCGAGCCCAGATACAGCCCGGGCAAAATCTCGTCTGAAAGCCGGCGTCCGCGCAGCCAAAAAAGCGCATTTAACCGCGCTACGCAAAGATAGGGAAAGAGTAAAGCTTTAGCCGCGACGGCGTGACGGCCTCGCTCGTTTTTAGCAAAAACTCCCGCGCCTAAAAACGCGTAACCGCAAGCAACCAGCGCGAAACTAAGGCTCGCCCACGATAGCCACAGCATCCACGCGCTCCAAATTTTAGCTCCCACAATCGCCGCAAAAAGCGTCAAAAACGCAAGCCCTAGATATAGCGCCGCCCATTTGTAGCGAGCGGCCTCCTTAGCTATGGCGAAACCAAGCGGCGCGCCGTCTAGCGGGCGAATCAGTAGCACGAGGCAGCCCGCGGCCAGCCCCGTCGGAATGTCGATAAAATGGTGCTGATACGTGGTCAGTACGCTAAGGCCGATGAGCGTAAACCACGCGACAAGCGCCGCCTTGAGCCAAACCGCGCGCGCCTTGCGAAGGTAAAAAGCGCCCACGACGACGCAAAGTATGATGTGTAGCGACGGAGCTTGATTAAACGGGAGGTCAAAGGCGGCCAGACTCGAGAACAAAAAACCGCTAAAGCCCGAAACCGCGGGCTTTTCCCACGACATTTGCAGAGGAAAAGCGATAAAAAACAGCGTCGCGATCATCTGAGTGACTAGCAGCTGCGTGACGTAACGCGCGAGCTCACGGCTGTCGCGGCAGAGGAAAAATCCAAGCGCGTAGAGCAAATTTAGCGACCAATACGGCACGATGCTCCACGCCCAAAACGGCAGCGCGCGCTCCCAAGCGAAATAAATCTCGGGCACGTTTGCACGAGCGCTTGCGAGAGCGTTCGTGGCGCCGTAGCTGGCGTAAAATATCGCCGCAACGACGACTAGCACGGCCAGCTGCGATAAAAACGGTTTTGTTTTCATTTTTGCCTTTTTTGCTAATTCTATCAAATTTTAGCGGATTTGCGTTTTAGCGGATTAATCGGTTCCGAGATCGCTCGCTTGACATAAAAGCGTAAAATTTACTCGCCGAGACCCGTATCTTGACGGTGCTAAATTTGATTTGGCTAAATTTGGCTTTGCAAGCTAAGCTTCTTTGCGCAAAAAACAACCGTTTGAGGTTGTTTTTTACTTTGTTGTAAAAGGGGGTGGGGGCTTGAATTGCGCTCTGCTAGCAGTTGCGAGGCAAAGCCGAAGCAAAAGAGCTCCCTTTTGTATCCGCCTTTCTCTTTTTCTCGGGTGGCGGAAGGGGTTTCTACTTACGAAGCGTCGCCCCTTCCGCCCCCAAACCCCCACCTAACCCCCGACGACGCTTTATAAGGGGCGGACTA
>NZ_CALIJF010000223.1 GCF_938018035.1 uncultured Campylobacter sp.
CGATATCATCGCGCTCGATGATACTTTGCGCGTCGCTGCTAAGCGGAATTTGCACGTCACGTTTTTTGCTCGTATCGCGCACGAGCCCAATTACGGGCTCTATGCTAACGCCTGCGCGCGCAAGGATGATATCTTTGTTTTTGATCAAAATGTTTGCAACTTCGCTACCTACGGTGCCGACGCCTAAAATCGCTACCTTCATCAGATCTCTTTCAAATATTTTTTTATATTTCTAGCAGCCTGGCGGGTCCTGTTTTCGTTTTCGATAAAAGCGATCCGCACATAATCGTCTCCCGCCGCGCCAAAGCCCACGCCGGGGCTTACGGCGACGCGCGCCTTGGTAAGAAGCTGTTTGGAAAACTCCATACTCCTTAGATGAGCCGCAGCCGGCGGCAATTTCGCCCACGCAAACATCGACGCGCTAGGTTTAGCGATCTGCCAGCCCGCGTCCGCAAAAGCGTCAATCAAAAAATTCCTACGCTTCTCATAGCTCGCGCGGATCTGCTCTACGCACTCTTGCGGCCCGTCCAGCGCGATCGTGGCGGCTACTTGGATCGGCGTAAACATACCGTAATCAAACCACGACTTGATCTTTTTAAGCGCGGCTACGAGCTTTTTGTTGCCGCTAACAAAACCCACGCGCCAGCCCGCCATATTGTAGCTTTTAGAAAGCGTGTACGCCTCGACTGCGACATCCTTCGCACCCTGAACCTCAAAGATCGACGGCGTTTTGTAACCATCAAAAGCGATCTCCGCGTAAGCGATGTCGCTGATGATATAAAACCGCTCCTGTCGCGCCATCGCCACGAGCCGCTCGTAGAAGCTTTTTTGCACGACGACGGTGGTGGGGTTGTGCGGGAAATTTACGACGACGTATTTTGGGCGCGGAATGCTCTCGTCGAAGGTCTTTTGCAGATCGATGAAAAATTTATTCTCATTAAAATTTAAATTTTCATCATAGGCAAGCGGGATTTTAACGACGTTACCGCCTGCGATGATGAAGGCTTGAGTATGGATCGGATACGCAGGATCGGGCACCACCGCGACATCGCCCGGATTTACGATCGCGCTAGTTAGATGCACGAAGCCCTCTTTGGAGCCCATCACCGCGACGATCTCGCTTTCCGGATCCAAGATCACGCCGTATTTGCGCTTGTACCAATTCGCGCAGGCAAGTCGCAGCTTGTAGATGCCCTGGCTTACGGAGTAGCCGTGCGTCTTGTCCTTTTGCGCGCTTTCGCAAAGCTTGTCTATTATATGCTGCGGCGTCCTGCCGTCGGGATTGCCCATCGAAAAATCGATTATATCCTCGCCGGCCCTACGTGCAGTCATTTTTATGGCATTGACCTCGGCAAAAACGTAATTGGGCAAACGCTCGATTTTTGAAAAACGGATTTCGTCAAACATCTCAAACCTCTTATCTTAAAGTAATTTTCAAGCCATATTTAAAATTTCGCGCCTTAAGCGCCGCGATCTGCTCGCGCCGCACGGAGGCTAAAATTTCAAGCCTTAGCGTCGATGCGGCGGCGCTTTTTATATTGCTCGAGCAATTTAAACTTTTACCTCGCTAAAATTTTAAAACCGCGGAGGCATTGATTGTTTAAATTTAGAGCATCACGACCCTTTGCGGCGCTGTTTAAATTTACGTCCGATCAAAACGATAACGATTAAAGCTGCCGTTTTGCACGGCGCCGTGGACGACGCCTCTTAAATTTAACACTCAGGCGCCCGCAACGCTTAAAATTTTATATACACCACTTGAAATTTTATCCAAGGCAGCGCATTTTAAAACTCTTTAAATTTACGCTCCTAGGTTTAATTTAGGTCGCACTCGCCGCAGAAAGCCAAAATTTTACTCTCGGTGGCGGCAAAAGCCCTACGAGCGAGAGCTTTACCACTTTTTGCCCTTGTTTAAGCGCAGAAACTCATCGGCTGAAATTTTAGTGATATTGC
>NZ_CALIJF010000224.1 GCF_938018035.1 uncultured Campylobacter sp.
AGGGGCTGCTTGGCGTCGCGATCCCGCCGCAGATCGATTTTAGCAAGATCGGAGGCCTTAGCAACGAGATCGTGCAGAAGCTAAATCGCTTCGCGCCGCCGACGCTGTTTGCCGCGAGCGAGATCAGCGGCGTAACGCCCGCCGCGATCGATATTTTGCATATCTACATCAAGCAAAATTTTGGCTTGAAATGAAAATAAAATGGCAATTAAATTAAAGCCAAGTTTTGCGATAAAATGAATGATATAATTAAAAAAGGATAAAGGGGAGCAAAAAATGGCAACATTAGAAGAATGCTTAAAACTAAAAGATGAGTTTAAACAAAGATGGACTTTGCAAAATGTCAAAGATATGACTATAAACCAATATACCGGGATTGGCGATAAGGATACTTTTACATATTGGCTTGAAAGCAAAACAGAGAAGCTTATAAGTATATGGGGCGGCTCGGCTTATAAATTTGGAATTTTTAAAAGAGCTCAAAAAGATGGCAGAAAAGAACTTAAACCTGGGCAAACTGGTGATATAGAGTATGGCTGGTATAAAAAATATGGAAACAATAGAAACGAAGCATTTGAAAAAATAAAAAGTATAATTTTACAAGTTATAAATTATGCACAAAATAAAGAATTTGAAAAAATTGACGATATTGATTTGGGCGATGCCGTAAAATGGAAAATAGCTTTTTTATATGCACCAGATAAAACGCTTTTACGTATTGTCTCACGAGACGCTTTTGAGTATCTTGCTCGGAGAAATAATATAGAATCAAACAAGATATCACAAATTCAAAAAGAGCTAATTAAAAAGAAGCCCGACAATATCGACTTTTATGATTATTCGTTTTCGCTATGGAATGAATATGCAAAAGAAAACGATTTAAAACAGGATATATTAGAAGAAAAAGGAAATGAGCCGGCCGATAATAATAAAACAACAACTTATCCCCTAAACCAAATCCTATACGGCCCTCCAGGAACAGGAAAAACATATACCACAATAGCAAAAGCCATCGAGATAATAAAAGGAGAAAAAGTTGGCGAAGAAGAAATCAGCGACAAAGAAAATAGGAAAATTTTAAAAAAGCAATTTGATGAATATGTGCAAAGAGGACAAATAAAATTTGTAACATTTCACCAAAGTTATGGGTATGAGGAATTTGTTGAAGGCATAAAGCCTGTTTTAGGCAATGATGAAACCGATAGTGATAAAGAAATAAAATACGATACTGAAGATGGGATTTTTAAAAAACTTTGCAAGACTGCGCAAAATATTGAAGGCAATCCCAGCGAAACCTTAGTTTTTAAAGATAGCATGAATTTTTGGAAGATGTCTTTAGGAGACTCTCAAAATCCAGAAGAAGATTTTGTATTTGAGTATTGCATAAAAAACAATGTTGTTTTGCTTGGCTTTGGCAAATGGATTAATTTTAGTGATTGCAAGAATATTGAACAAATTTCAAAACTTATGGGAAAAGAAAAGACGGATTTTTCAGCTATAGCCATAAACAGACTAAAAAACGAGATAAAAAACGGTGATATAATCTTAATTTCACTAGGAAACAAAAAACTAAGAGCAGTGGCTCAAGTAACCGGTGAGTATAAATTTTTAGATCGAAACGATCTTGGTAGTTTTGTTCAAGCTAGGGGCGTTAAGTGGATTTTTATACCAGATGAGCCGGTTTATTATGAAAAAATTTTATACAAACAGTTCTCGCAAATGAGTATTTATAATATAAAGTATAATTTAAAAATAGAT
>NZ_CALIJF010000225.1 GCF_938018035.1 uncultured Campylobacter sp.
TGGACAAGGAACGCGAGTGCTTCGGTAAAATTTGCGACGATTTGGGGGTCGCAAAAAGGCTGATTTTAGACGCTCGCTTCATCGCGCAAATCGGCGGTAGCGCCCTTACGGACGGTACCTTGCCGATCAGAAAGGGCGCGGCGGAGCTTTGCGGCGCGGCAAATTTTACCAGCGCCGAAATTGACAGCGCGGTAAATTCCAAGAGCACTGAGCTTGGGGAGTTAAATTTTGCCGAGACAAATTCCGTCGCCGAACTAGACGGGCAAAATTCTATTGCGGTAAATTCTATTAATGCCGAGATTGGCGGGCAAAATTTTACCGCGTCAAATTTCTCGACGAGCCCTGCGGACGCTCCGCTAAGTGCAGATTTGACGCGAAATAGCGGCGGTTGCGCGCAGAGCGGTGAAATTTTAACCCAAGGCGGCGAAGCTTCACTCGGGGACAATGAAATTTCACCACAAGGCGGCAAAATTCCATCTCAAAGCGGAGCCGAGCCGCAGCAGGGCGATAAAATTTCACCCAAGCATGCAGAGGGTGAAATTTCACCACAAAGCCAAAACAATAAAATTTCGCCGCAAAGCCAAAGCGATAAAATTTCACCGCCAGGTGGCGAGAGCGCGTTTTCCGATTTGCCTAACACCTACGTGCCGTTTCGCAACGGTGTGTTTTTGAGCATCGCCGCCGCGCTTGCCGAGAAGGAGCGCTGCGACGCGATTTTCATCGGCGTGGTGCAGGAGGATAGTAGCGGCTACCCAGACTGCGGCGCGGAGTTCATCGGCGCGTTTGAGCGAGCGCTCGATCTGGGCACGAGTCGAGACTTCCATCCGCGCATCAAAACCCCGCTCGTGCACCTTAGCAAGGCGCAGATCGTCTCGCTGGCGCTTGAGATCGGCGTGCCGCTGGAGCTTACGTGGAGCTGCTACGAGCGTGAGGACGCTGCGTGCGGGCTTTGCGACAGCTGCTTGCTGCGACTTAAAGGCTTTGCGGGCGCCGGCGCGAAAGATAAAATCCCCTACGTGATAGAAGCTTAGGCGAGCCGCGGCGAAATTTAATCGCGCCGCGGTTAAATTTTACCGAGCCCGCGTAGCGTTTAAATTTGAAATGTCGTATGGTTTGCGGCAGGATTTAAACGCGCGGCGGCTTGCACTTTGGCGTACGCCGAGCTGCGGCTGTAAATTTAAACTGCGCTTCGGAATTTGAAAAATTTTAATGCGAGCGTTGGGCACGCTTCAAAGCAAAAATCAATTATAAATTTAACCCTGCGCTATATTTATTAGCGCATAGGCAGATATAAGTATATCGCAGTATAATCCGAGAATTAAATTTTAAGGAGTGGAGAATGGCATTTGTTGCGGAATATATTTCGAAAGAGGACTTAAAGAAATATAATGTCGTAAATATCGTGAATA
>NZ_CALIJF010000226.1 GCF_938018035.1 uncultured Campylobacter sp.
CCAAGCTTGTTAGCGAGTTAAATTTAAGAGATAAATAAGCTCCTTCGTTCGCGGCGGCGTTTATTTTCGTCGCCGTGACTTATACACGGCGTCCGTCAAACGGCGGACGCTTTTTTTATGCCTGGAATTTCGGCTTCTATTTCGCTTACAAAATGTTTAAATTTATTTGGAATTTTTGAAGGTTGGCTAAATTCAGTACGGATGAGTAAATTTAATTTTAAAGGATTTTTGTGAGTTATTTCCACGGTATCGCGATTGATGTGAAAAAAGAGTCCGGATCCCACACAGACAGCCTCGCAGATGCGGATATTTCGAATGATGCAGCTTATGCATCGGTATGGCAATTTCGGTTAAAAGGGCAGGGCGCGGACGTTTTTAAAATAAAAACGGACGATGGTTTTTATATTTTTGAAGGCGATGAAATCGCCGGCTATGCTCCCGCTAGCCATGATAGCAAAGAAAAAGAATGCTTGAAAAATATCTCAAAAGGCGTAGATACCTTAGGCACTTATCGTTTGTCCGAGCCCATTTTGCCGGCCGGGAGACGCGGAGTGGGCTATATTGCGACCGACATAATAGTCTGCGCCGTATTTTGTATCACCGGAAATTTCTTTATCGGCGGCTATATATGGGGACTTTTAGCTTTTGTATTGTTCGCGATTTGGAATGATTTTTTTGAACGTAGCAATTTTCAAAAAGCTATGAAAAAATATGAAGCCGATAGAGCTAAAAAAATCGAATACGACGAGTTTATAGCAAGCTTTGAAAGGCGCGTCGCAAGTGAGAAGATCGACGAAAATACCGGGTTGAACACTAAAACAGAACCGAATAAATAACGCAAAATTAAAGATTCTATCCTTTTTAAACGTACCACTGCGCTCGCTATGGCGTATTTAATCGATGAAAATAGCTTTAGTGCAACAAAATTTTATATTGCAAGGTGATGTTTGCTTTGCAAATTTTCTAAAATGCTCACTGTTACAATTTAAAACTTAAATCTTTTGGACAAAATATGCGTTATGTCGCTCGCTATTTAAACGCCGCGAAGCTCATAAAATTTGCCCACTTAAAGATACTCTCGACGCGCTTAAAGCCCGCGCTTAGCGCCAAGGCTCGGTTTTCTGCCTCGGTGTAGGGCACGAGCACGTTTTCAAGAGCCTCACGTTTTTGCGCGATCTCGTAGCGCGAATAGCCCTGCGCGCGCTTGTAATCCTCGTAAATTTCGATCATCTGACGCGCGAGTACCCGGTCTT
>NZ_CALIJF010000227.1 GCF_938018035.1 uncultured Campylobacter sp.
TTTGCGACCCCCAAATCGTCGCAAATTTTACCGAAGCACTCGCGTTCCTTGTCCATCGTGCGCTGATTATAATCAAAATGCAGCGCCACGATCTCGTAACCTTCGCGCTTCGCGATATAGGCGCAGGTCGCGCTGTCCATGCCGCCGCTGATCACGCATAAAGCTCTCATTTTCGTCCTTTTTTTGCTAAAATTATACGAAAATTTTATAAAAGAGGGGTAAAAATGATACTTTGCGAGCAGCCCTATCCCGAAATTTTGGACGCTATCGCGGCGGAGCTGGGCGGCGGGAGCATCGAGCTAATTTTCGTGCGCAGTGAGGAGATGCGGCAGCTAAACGTGCAAACGCGCGGCATCGATAAGGCGACCGACGTGCTGAGCTTCCCGCTCGATCCTGCAGCGTTTGCGGGCTTCGACAGGGATTTGAGCGAAGAGAATTCCGCGCATGAAAACAGCGGCTCTAAAAATCAAAACGCTGCGAATTTCGCTAGTGAAAATACAAGCGCCGCAAATTCTGCGAGTGAAAATTCCAATACCATAAATTCTGAAAATTCCGAGGGCGAAAGTTCTGACGATGAAAATTTAAAGAGTGAGAATTTTGACGGCGGAAATTTCGCCCCCGCGCTGCTCGGCTCGGTCGTGATAAATTTAGACCTCGTAGAGCTGAAAGCCGCGCAGCTGGGGCACGGCAGGGATGACGAGACGGCGCTGCTTTTTACGCACGGCATGCTGCACGTGCTAGGCTTCGACCACGAGAGCGACAGCGGGCAGATGCGCGCCAAGGAGTGCGAGATAATCGAGAAATTTCGCCTTCCAAAAAGCCTGATCGTGCGAACGGATGAAAGCGAGGAGTAAGCGCCGCGGATAGCAAGCTGCGCGGTAAGCTCTATATGGATCACGAAGTAAAGTTTATATTCGAGCAATAAATTTGAAGTGTCGAGGCATGAGTGAGAAAAATTTTGCGATATATATTGAAAAAGTTTATTTGACATTAGCAGAATGAATTCCTGCGCGTATTTTTAAGTAGAATTCTTATCGCATCAGATATTGCGGAAACGTTATACGACATATTTATGCCCCTTTTAATGAATTTTTATATGCTTTATTTAGTTGAAAAAATGTAAAAAATAAAACTAGCGCCAAGATAATTCCGCTGAATAAAAAGAGTTTTTGTTCAAAGAAATTTTGCCTAAGATCAACTTCGATGATTACTTTATTATCACAATCTCCAAATTCTACGATATGAAGATTGATCATTTTTAAGATTACGCATTTATTATTAATGTATCTACTAAATATAAAATCACAAAAGTATTTTTCTTCATAGTCGTATTTGTTTGTATCAATATGAAAATCGATAAATTCCCAAGAAAAGATTTTGCCATTTCCCGCTACAGATATCTTGCAACCATTACCGCTTTTATAACCATGAAATCTAAAAAATTTCTCTACTGTTCCGGAGAAAATATATGGATTCTGTAAGGACTTCTCACTGGGTGCAACTGCATAAGCGGCTGAAAAACATATAGGCATAAGAACCATAGAAAATACGGCAATCATAGCTAAAAAATTATGCTTTTTAGCAAAGCCGAATTTGATTAGATCATTATAATAATCCACGTAACGAAGCGGATTTTTCATTGTGTTCCTTTAGATAAACATAGATGGTAGCCCAAAAAGCGCACGCTATCGCAAGTTCGGTAATTAGACTTAACGGCTACCCTCGATATCCGCAAAGTGCGAATGGGCGCACAAAATCTAACTGCATTTTCATTAAATTTCAAATGATATTTACGATATATTGTATTGTGCGGCGGATTAAATGCTGCTTAAT
>NZ_CALIJF010000228.1 GCF_938018035.1 uncultured Campylobacter sp.
CATTGTTTTTATAATGCTTGACAAGCCTTATGCGCCTATCGTAGGCTGGATAACGCTAATCGGTCTTTTTTATACGACGGTTATTCCGAATTGCTTTAAATTTATTGCGTGCTACGATGATAAAGTGATAGTAAGATATATCTTTTGGCAAAGAATTCTAAAATATGATGAGATTAAATATATTGCTACATTTGCATATCTGCCTGGAGGCGAAACACTTTGCTTAAAACTAAAATTTAATTTGGCAAATATCGTATTTAATCTAAGCTCGATTATTTTGCCTTTAAGCTATATAACAAAAGAGGATTTTGAAAAATTAAAAATTTTAATGAGTGATAAAAATATTGAATATAGGGATTTTATCTGAGGAGCGAAAATGGGTTGCAACCGTAGTTATCAAACTATAAAAACAGGCGGATTTTTTAATTTCGCCATGAAATTTCTTGTTGCAATATTTTTTGCGATTGTTCTATTCGGCTGCGACGGTAATGAATGCCGCAACGAATACAATAATAAGGCGTTTTCTATTATAACTGATAATTTAAAGGATAAGGAAAATAGAGATTGGACGTGCGGGTCTATTGACAACTATGAATACTTCATAAATTTTTACGGACCTAGCAACGATGATTTAGAAACTTTATTAAAGAATGTAGCAGAAGCGGCACAAATTCCAAATGTCAAAATTACTATATCGGTTTATGAGAGATATTGGAAATGGGGCAGCAAAACTCCGCCACCATTTAGCAAGAATATATTAACCGTAAAATTAGACACAAAATCAAATTAAGGAAAATGAAATGCTGAAATTTACAAAGTGTTTCTTTTTGATAGTCGCCGCATTTATATTATTCGGCTGCGACGGTAGGGAATGTCGGAATCAGTATAACGACAAAGCAGAAGAAATAATATTTGAAGGAATAAGAGATTTAAATCATCTAGGCGGTTCTTGGTCTTGTGGAAAAATTACCGATAGATATGAGAGCATAGTAAACATTTATGGCGCTAGAGATGATGATATAAAGTTGCTCTTAAATAATTTTTCAAAAGTTACCGACATACCAAATGTTAAAATCACGATAAATGTTTATAAAGGTATCAGGTTGGCAAATAAAAATTTGCCGTCAAGTGATGAGCCTATATTAATCTTAAAATTAAATACTCAATCGAGTCAAACAGAATAAAATTTCGGGCGGCGCAAACCGCCCGAAATGTAGCCCGAGATACCGCGCTAAGCCTTACTGCTCGTAAAAGCCGCTCGGTTTGGAGATCGTGTCAATGTAAATGTTTTTGGTCTGTGTGTAGTGATCCAGGATCATCTTGTGCGTCTCGCGACCGATGCCCGATTCTTTGTAGCCGCCAAACGGCGCGCCGGCGTGGATCTGGTTGTAGGTATTGACCCACACGCGACCCGTCTCAAGCAGACGTGCGACCGTGAGCGCTTTTGCGATGTCGCGCGTAAATACGGCGCCGCCTAGTCCGTAGAGGCTGTCGTTCGCCATGCGGACGAGCTCGTCTTGATCTTTAAATTTAATCACGACGCCCACAGGACCGAAGATCTCCTCCTGCGCCACGCGCATGTCGTTGCGCACGTCCACGAGTAGCGTAGGCTCGACGAAAGCCTCTCCCGCGCTATGTCGCTTGCCGCCCACGGCGATCTTAGCGCCCTCCTCTACGCCGATTTTTACGTACTCTAAAATTTTATCGGCTTGCTTTTTGTTGATCTGGCATCCCATCTGGGTGTTTGGATCGAGCGGATCGCCCACTTTGATGCGCTTAAATTTCTCCACGAGCGCCGGTACGAATTTATCGTAGATGCCCTCCTGCACGAAGATCCTACTTCCCGCGCAGCAGACCTGACCTTGGTTGAAAAGAATTCCCAGCTGCACGCCGTCGATCGCAACGTCGAAGTCGCAATCGTCAAAGATGATATTCGCGCTCTTGCCGCCAAGCTCAAGCGTAGCGGGGATGATCTTTTGCGCCGCGGCAAGCGCGATGCCTCTGCCGACCTCGGTCGAGCCGGTAAATGCAAGCTTATCAAGCCCTTTATGAGTGCGGACGAACTCGCCTGCCTTGCTTCCCTTGCCGGTTACGACGTTGATGACGCCCTTTGGAAGCAGCGGCGCGATTAGGCGGATGAACTCCAAAATGCTAAGGCTGGTTTCGGAGCTTGGCTTAAATACGCACGTATCGCCCGCGGCAAGTAACGGAGCGAGCTTCCACGCGCCCATCAAAAACGGGAAATTCCACGGCACGATCTGTCCTACTACGCCGATCGGCTCGCGTAAAACGACGGATAGATAGCGCTCTTTTAGCATATTGGCGCTGCCCTCCTCGCCCAAGATCACGCCCGCAAAATAGCGGAAATGCTCGATCGACCACGCTACGTCGACCGCGCGCGTCTCGCGGATCGGCTTGCCGTTGTCGATAGTCTCTACGGTGGCGATGAACTCGGCGTTTTGCTCTAGGACGTCGGCGATCTTATTTAGCAGCGCGCTGCGCTCATAAACGCTGGTGCGGCGGAAGCTCTCAAACGCCTTGCGCGCCGCGGCGACCGCTCTATCGACGTCCGCCTTGCTAGCATCTGCGATCTTTGAAATTTTCTCGCCGGTGGCGGGATTAAAAACGTCTAGGCTCGCGCCGCCTTCGGCACCCACAAACTCGCCGTCAATGAAAAGCTTATAGCTTGGTTGGATTGTAGCCATGCTTACTCCTTACGTGAAATATGACATTCGCTATTATATATCCGCGGCGATTAATGCGGCATAAATTTCGGAGCGAAAATCGGTTAAAATTTTGCGGTGTGTAAATTTAAGAAGCAATGCGGCGCGCGCGAAATTTTAAAATTTGATCTGCGTGCGCGACAGCGGAGGTTTGAAGCGGCTTTGAAGCGGCGTGAAATTTGACCGGGTGCGAGCGGCGAAATTTCAAAATGTAACGTTTATGAAACGAGAGCGGAAATTCGGCTGCGCGAAATTTTAAAATTTCGCTCCGATAAAATTTTAAAATTTGGCTCCGCCTGGATTTTAAATTCGGCTTCGTTAAAATTTTGAAATTTTGTAAGGTAAAATTTTAGAAACATTTTGCGGAATAAATTTCTAAAACTATCTTTAGCGGAGCGGGCGAGCGGTTTAAATTTACGGCGCACGGCGGGCAGATCCGCGAATGCGCTTCAAACTATAGCCTGCCGATAAATTTTAAAATTTTGCGGGATAAAATTTCATAATTCGGCTTCGTCGGAGTTTTGAATCGGGCTTCGTTAAAATTTTAAAATTTAGTCTGGTTGAGAATTTGAAAATTTTGTGAAGTAAAATTTCAAAAATACTTTTCGGAATAAAATTTCTACAACTATCTTTCGAGCAAGCTTTGCGAACCTCTTAACACTCGCTCGTAAGGCTCCGCTTGGTACGGGCGGCTTTTGAGCAAGACGAGAGGGCGGCGCCGAAAACAGCCACGGCTGTTTTGTAAAAACAGATACAGCAACGCACAACCTACTATAGCTCGTAGCTTCTCGGGCGCAGAGGGAGCAACTGCTCGCGCGCACGGCTTTTTAGACGCAGGGGGATAGCTATTCGCCGCGGCTCGTGTACAACTTATACTCAGAAGTGCAATCGCCCGCACCGCAATTTAAACGTAGTAAGCCAACCGCTCACGCTGCAGCTCGCGGTTTGTTCAAGCACAGGAAGGACAACTGCTCTGCGTGTGTCAGGCTCATTCAAGCCGAAAAATCGAACTAGGCGTACGAAACTAATGTTATCGCAAAAACTGCGCGCTTTGAATTCGTTTGAGCGAAGGAGTACAAACCGCTTAAAATTTTAAAATTTAGGCTCGAAAAAGGTATCTTCGTGGATGTTGGCAAAGGCGGCTTGCAGGCTGATAAAAAACCTCGGATGAGCTTTTTCATACTGCGCCAAAAGCTCCTTCGTAGCGGCGCGCGCAGTGGGCTCCTTGCCGCCGTATTGCTTCGCGGGGCAGACCTCCTCCTCGCGCATGATCGGAAGCTCGTTATCTCTAGCACAGGCGGCGATTTGGCGCTCGCGCGCAAGAATGAACGGACGGATGATCACAAGCCCGTTTTCGGCGACATAGCGCGGAGCGAGGGTACGCAGCGCTCCGTTAAAGGTAAAATTCATAAAAAAGCTCTCCGCGGCGTCGTCGAGGTGGTGGGCGATGGCGATCTTATTAAAGCCGTGTTCGAGCGCGTAGGAGTAGATGTATCCGCGCCTCATACGCGAGCAAAAGCTGCAAAACGTGGTGTTCGCGCGGATCTTTTCCTTGCCGAATTCAAAAATTTTAGTATCGATTATCTCGTAGGGGATCTCGT